>DATFRK010000756.1:0-3968 GCA_035263325.1 Pyrinomonadaceae bacterium
CAAATGACAAGGGGTATTTGCTTTTTGGTCGTGAAGGAGCGTTGATGGCCCAGCCGTTTGACTCCGCGAGTCGTCAATTGATCGGCGAGCCGTTTCTTGTAACCGCGCAGGTGGGGGTAACTTTGGGGACCATCTTCAACTTGCGCCACCGGATCTTCGCAGTCTCTGACAACGGCGTTCTAGTGGTTGACCAACTTCCTCATCGACAGCGAAATCAATTGATGTGGGTGGATCGTGGCGGCAAGCAAATTAGCTCTCTGGACGATCTAACTAATGCGGCCATGCTTACCCTGTCGCCTGACGGTCAACGTTTCGTCGTGCCGCGCCTCGACCTGCAAACGGGGAACAGCAATCTCTGGGTGGCGGATGTGAGTGGTCAAAATGCCATCCGCTTTACTTTTGATACGGCGATTGACAATTATCCAATTTGGTCTCCTGATGGCAGCCGCATCGTGTGGTGTTCCGACCGAGAAGGGATCTATCAGCTCTATCAAAAAGCAGCCAGCGGCGCGGGGCAAGACACACTGGTTTTAAAGTCGGATTACTACAAATTTCCGACTAACTGGTCACGTGATGGACGCTACATTATCTACCGTGAAATCAACCCGAAGACTAAATTCGACGTGTGGGTTTTGCCCGTTGGGCCTGAAGCTGGCGCCCAGAAGCCTTTCCCATTTCTCGATACCGAAGCCAACGAGGCCGCAGCAGTCCTCTCTCCCGATGAGCGGTGGATGGCCTACTGCTCGGATGAATCGGGCCAGTATGAGGTCTACGTACAGAGCTTCCCCGAGCATGGTAGCAAACGGCAGATCTCCACAGGTGGAGGAGTTGGGCCTCGCTGGACGAGTAAAGAGTTGTTTTATCACGCGCTGGACGGAAAGCTGATGGCGGTCGAGGTCAAAAGTGGGCAGAGCTTGGAGGCACGGGCCCCGCTGCCGCTCTTTGAATTTCGCGCGGGCGGCAATCTGATCACTCCGTACTATGACGTGACCCGGGACGGACAAAAGTTTCTGTTAAGCACAATCGTCGAAACTGAGCCGGCGGCCCCGCTTACGATCATGTTTAATTGGACGGCTGCATTTAAGAAATGACTTCACCCGCGTAAAAACTTGACCAGACGACTACAAAGCGCTGGGGCTTTCTGGCAGCTCACGCTCTCAACCAGTGCATTGTTCCCCTGAAGCCACAATGAACTGGCGTAAAACCGTCCCGCAAAACATCCGCAGCTAGCCGCACAGCAGCACTGCAAGCATGCATGGTATGCGTTGTATGCACGCGCATTTGTTGTGAGCGAATTTGTAAGTATTGAAAATAAGGCTTCGAAAACTTAGATCCCCAAGCTGGTGGTGCGGGTTCGATTCCCGTCGCCCGCTCCATTTTCTTCAGTAATTCTTGGGCACAAATTGTCAGGAGTTCCATAAGACTTTAGAACCGTCACGCAAATGTCCAGCAAGTTCTGTCCAGGTGAGTGTCAGTCTCTGGAGATGACACTCGCAACGGATTTTAAGTCCAACCGAAAGCATCTTACCTAATCTTACGAAATGAGATGAACCAATATTTACCGGACTCGCAGCCGTCAAAGTCAGGCTTCGTCCGGTTAGCTAACGAGACAGAATGTCGTCACCTTAGCGTCATCCCTACCAGGGCTGTGTGGACTTACAAACTTCAGGGTGCTCGACAACGGCTGCCGCGAGCGGACAATTGCCGCTTTTGATGAACAGCCTTTCTCCGTCCTTCTCTATGCGCGCGGCCCCGCCTATCGCCTCCAACGCGGTGAGTGCCTTTTCGGAACGAGCCTCTAAATCGCCGCTTTCCGTGTGTGAAGTCTGATCGCCTGCTAATGAACGACCCACCTCCCGGAGAACTGCTTTGAGTGCCTTAGGCGTGAGTCGGGTTTTGAGCACCGCGATTAGTTGATTCAATAGTGCGTCGTAGGCCTTAGGGAAAAGAGTCTCCGCCTCAGTTGTCAACTCGTAAGCGAAATGAGGTTTGCGTGTACCCTTCTGAACGCCGCTCTGCCTGATCAGCCCGTCCCGCTCCAGGGAAAGGAGGTGAGCCCGCACGGCATTGTCCGTCAGTTCCAACTCCTCGGCTAACTCATTAACGGTTTTCGTCGTCCCTCTTACCAGGGTGACTATGCGACCCCTCGTGCTGCCGAAAAAGCGTTTGTCCAACTTACTTCTCTTCATGTTTTCCAGGCTGAATTATTACACTTTTTGAAAATAAACACAATAAGTCAAGTTAGTCCTTGACTTACTGTAGAAAGGGTGTATGCTTCGCTCAAATAGGGGCATCGCCCTAAGTGGAAATCTAAGTTAGTCACAACCGGAGGAAACGAAACATGGAACACATAATCGACAACCCAACCAGAATCACTTCTTTCACGGAGGCGAGCGTCGACGCCTCTCGGCCTGCCTATCAGGCTTACCAAATCTTGCGGCTGGGCTTCACGGTCGCGCCAATCGTGGCAGGGCTCGATAAGTTTTTCAATCTGCTTGTGAATTGGGAACAGTACCTACCGCGGTTTGTTAACAACCTGGTCGGAGGTCATGGTCACGAGTTGATGCTCGTCGTTGGCGTTATCGAGATCATAGCGGGCCTCGGAGTTGCACTGATGCCGAAAGTTTTCGCCTACGTTGTTTCGGCATGGCTCCTGCTGATTGTCGCCAACCTCTTGATGATCCCGGGCTACTTCGACGTCGCGTTGCGCGATTTCGGGCTGGCGCTAGGCGCTCTCGCGCTGGGGCGTCTGAGCCGGGAATTTGACCGCCCCGATTCGCAATGAATTGTGGCGAGCGCCACACACTTCCCAGAACTGCCCGCAGAGAGAAAGTCATGATCGCTGCAGTGGAAAAAAACCGGCTGCTCTACCGCCGGCCTTAACTTGAGCAACGATGGAGGTGAACTATGAACAAAAAGACGAAGGACAAATCAACTACCCATGACGAAAGTGACAAGTGCGGTGCCGTTCCAGTTAGGCGAGAGAGGCTGCTGGTTAAGATCATCATCGTGCTCTTCGGTATCAGCATTGCACTATTCTATTCGTTTGGCCCGAGCCGCGCTCAACGCTCAGGTGATCGAAGTCTCAACCAAAGCCAACAAAGATTTGATCTTCAGATTAGCGAAAACGCTAAACAGATGATGGAGCAAGGGAAGCAAATCTTTCGCTACGACACCTTCGGTGATGAGGCCTATTGGACAGACAAGCTCAAACTTCATCACGCAATTCAGGGCAGCAAGTTTGGCGGCGTGGGCCCGGGCGTCAGTCCCAAGACTGCGCTCGCTGTGGGCTTGAAAGTTGATATGGATGTGCTTCCCGCAGACCTCGTGGAAAAGGTCAAAAAGGGCGAGGTCAACTTGGACGATCCCGCGATCACGCTAGCTCTTATCAAACTCAACTCGGTGCTGGGCGTGAAAGGAACTTTCAACCAGGATGGCAGTCTGAAGGCCGTGGGCCTTAGTTGCGCGGTCTGTCACTCAACGGTTGACGATGCGTTTGCGCCTGGCATTGGACACCGTCTCGATGGCTGGCCCAATCAGGATCTAAATGTCGGGGCCATCGTCTCGCTCGCTCCGGATCTCAGTGTGCTCACCAGCCTTCTGCGAGTCGATGAACCGACGGTCAAGAAAGTGCTCGCCAGTTGGGGACCAGGAAAGTTCGACGCGGAGTTGAACCTCGATGGCAAAGCGTTTCGACCCGATGGCAAGCCTGCTGCTACGCTCATTCCGCCTGCATTCGGGATGGCTGGCGTCAATCTACACACATGGGGTGGAGGCTGGGGCACCGTCACTTACTGGAACGCCTTCGTTGGCAACCTCGAGTTGCAAGGACAGGGAACATTCTTTGATGCGCGCCTGAACGATCCAAACAAATACCCAGTTGCTGCTCGTGCCGGTTTCGGGAACAAGCGCAGCGGCACTGATATGGTGACCGAGAAGTTAGCCGCGCTCCAGTTTTATCAACTAGC
>DATFRK010000757.1:0-12875 GCA_035263325.1 Pyrinomonadaceae bacterium
ACTCCCGCCGAGGTCATCAGCAAACACCTGGAATCGATTGGCACTCCCGACGCGCGCGCCAAGGTCCATGGCACCAGAATCAGAGGCGCCTGCACTTTGGTCGTCAAAGAGGGTGGCAACGGACAGGCACAGGGTCGCGTCCTGCTCTCGTCCGAGGGCAACATGAACCTGCTGAAGATGATCTTCGAATCTGAGGAGAATCCAACCTGGTTCAAGTTTGACGGTAGCAAAGCGTCAGTCAGTCAGTTTCGCCCCGGCCGCCGCAATAGTCTGGAGAATTTCTTTGCTTCTTACGAAGTGATCGTTAAAGAAGGGTTGCTGGGCGGGACCTTGTCGGAAGCCTGGCCGCTACTAAAACTTGAAGGCAAGAATCCCAAACTTGAAAATGCCGGCCTTAAGCAGATCGGCGGCAAAGATTTATTAGCGCTCAAATATACCCCGCGTAAAGGTTCTGACTTAAAGATCACGATCTTTTTTGAACCCGACACGTTTCGACATGTGCGCACGGAGTATTCGCAAACTATCTATCCTAGCGATCAGCAAAGAATTCCCGTGCTAGCCGGACGCATGCCGCAGGACACCAATCAGCGAGCTTCCAATGCCCACATCAATGCAGTCGAAGAATTTTCGGACTTCAAAGAGGAACAGGGTCTTAGCCTGCCACACACTTATAAATTTCAACTTTCTATTCAGTCCGACATCAGGCCGGCCTTGATTGATTGGACCATCGATCTCTCTGACTTCTTCTTCAGCGCACCCTTCGACGCTGCTTAACCCTGGAGCGCGGCGACCCGTCGCCGCATTAGGATCCGGGACAGTAGAGAGTTAACCGATCGCAAAGCGGCGGCAAGTCGCCGCACTCCAAAGATTACCAATCGGCAAGCAAAAATTGGCAATTGGCAATCAACCCTGTGATAACATTTCCTGTCTTCGCCCTCCTTCCCGAAGAGAATGAATGTCTGATCCAACTGTAAGAGAGCTACCGCTCGCGCCACTTGGTGCGGGCGACCTGATTGACCGGGCCGTGCGCTTGTATCGCCGGCATTTGTTTGTGCTGATCCGCACCGCCGCGCCTCCCTGCCTGGTGACGGCGGCCGGCTCAATTCTGTTAGGGATTGCCGGCCGTCAGGTTTTTCAAACTTCGAGTGGCCCAGCGCTCTTTCTTTATTCTCTTTTGGCAATTGGCAGCTTTTTCGTAGTGATCGCGGGAAGCATCTTCAGCTTCGTGGTGATGGGAGGAGCAGCACGAGTGTTGGTGGCCCATCTGCTGCGCAACGAAGCAGTGACGGCGCGCGCAGCCTACCAGGCCGTACGCATGCGCTTTTGGGGATTAGTGGTGACGGCCGTGATGGTGGTGGCGTGGATTGTCCTTTCCCTGATGGCGGCCCTCGTCGGTTCTTATTTCGTCTTCATTCTGATTGCCATCGGCGGCCTGTTGTTATCGACCATTCTGCCGACGGAGTTTCTGATCGTTGGTTATATCTTGATGCTGCTGCTGGCCATCGTCCTCTCGACCTGGATCTTCTTCTTTGTGGCCGGCAGAGTGGCTTATGTACCACAAGTCATGCTGGTCGAGGGGCGGGGAGTGCTGGAATCGTTTGGTCGTAGCTTCCAGTTGGCCCGCGGAAATGTGCGCCGGTTGATCGCCATGACCCTGTTCACTACTTTTGCTACCTATTCAGCGCTGATGATTTTAGTGTTTCCCCTGGGCGTGGTCGGCTATCTGAGCGGCGTCAATCCTTTCAATTCTGCGCAGTGGCCGGCCTGGTACACCATTGGCTACAGCGTGGCTGGACCACTCAGCTCGATTCTCCTCACGCCGATTTGGATGCTTGGTTTGTCGTTGCTCTATGTGGACGAACGAGTGCGTCATGAAGGTTACGACATTGAGTTGCTGGCTTCGCGTCAACTGGGTGAGATGCCAACCGTTGACGTCTCTTCACCCTTTGGACCAGCGCTCTCCACTGACCTGCGTAAGTTGCCATTGCCACCGCCGCCAATGGCGACTGGCAGCGTGCTGAACCTAAGATGAATGCAATGAAGCTTGTCTCCGGACCGACTGCGCTAAGATTTGTGCTGCCGGTGCTACTTTCCCTGCTCGTGTTGCTGGTTAGCTCAAGTTCCAGCAAAGCAATCCCGTTGTCTACCTACCACAAGCACCTGGAATATGCGATCACGACCCTTGATACTTTGAATCAGCTGGATGAAGAGGAGACCGGGAAAGACTTTGAGAAACGCCTCGGTGACACGCTCAACGGGGTCCGAGATATGTTACCAGCCAATCAAAGTGTGCAGTTGGAGCAAGAGATCTGGAACGTAGATAACACCTGGCTGCACATAGCGCTGAACGATATTGAGCGCGCCGACGATAGCAAACGGCGCCTGCTGATTAGGCACACGATCGAACGTTTGCAGTCGGTCACAGAGCGGGTCAAGGAAATGGAAAATCCGGGCAAGCCCGGCCTGAGTAAAGCTGAAGCGAATGAACGACTGGCCGGGATTTTGCGCCGCGCCGAATACGAACACCAGCTGCAAGGACGCGCGGCCTGGGAACGGGCCATTGATGATTTCATAAGGTGGCTCAAGAGTTGGTTACCCAAGCCCGCCACGCCGAAACCCGGCCAGGGAGCATTTTTTGTAAATCTGGCCCAGGTGCTAGTTTGGATCTTGGCCCTCGCCGTAATTGGGTTTGTCGTGCTCAAGTTGCTGCCAAAACTCAAAGGTCTGCGCCGCTCCAGGAAGAAAATAAAACCACAAGCGCGCATCGTTCTGGGAGAACAGCTCGCTCCGGACCAGTCCGCCGGCGATCTACTCTCGGATGCCGATGCTCTGGCCGGCACCGGTGACCTGCGCGCAGCAATTCGCAAAGCCTACATCGCGCTGTTGGTTGAGCTCGGCGATCGCCGGATAATCAGCCTGGCCCAACATAAGACTAATCGCGACTATTTGCGCTCCGTTAGCAATCTTCCTTCTTTGTATCCGGGCATGAGCACGCTTACAGAAAGCTTCGAACGACACTGGTATGGGTTGGCCCAGGCAACGCCGAGCGATTGGCAGGACTTTCGGGCCGGTTACAAGGCTGCCTTACAGGCGAGAACTTAAAATCCGATGCGGCAACGCCTAACAATTATCCTGACAGTCATAGTCATTATTGGCTTGCTGGTTATTATCAACACTGTCACCTATGTTGGCGACCGCGACAAACGCGACAATGAAATTACTCCCAATCGTTCGACCTACCATGCCGGGCCCACCGGGTTGCGCGCGCTGTATGATTTCTTGAGTGAATCGGGTTACAAGGTGATGCGCTGGCGCGAGGCGCCCGACAAGTTACTCAGCGAATCCGGCCAGCAAGTAAGTACCTTCGTGGTAGTGGGACGCACTCAAGTGGACTTCACGGACGCGGAAGAGGAGGCGTTGCGCGAATGGGTAGCCCGCGGTGGCAATCTGGTGCTCATCGATCGGGGGCCGAAGGATGGTCTATTGCCCAGCGCCGGCGATTGGAGCATCAACGCGGTTGACGCAAGTTTTCCTCCGCTCAGAATCGATCCAGGAAATCCGAAAGAGATGACCGAGGGCGGCAGAACAGTTCAGGCGGTCCAGGCAACGGTGTTGACCCAGGACATACAGTCTGTGATGCCCTCCAAGTTTGCTTCCAGAATCACAATCGAAGCCAGGACGGAGCCGAAGCAGGTTGAACATTCTTCTTCGAGTAAAACGACGGTTACGGTAGAGGATGTTAGCGCCGGGTCCCATGCCCCCGTGGTTCACCTCGCCGATGGCGCCGGGCCTTTGCTCGTCGACTACGGTTACGGGGCGGGTCGCATTGCCCTACTCAGTGATCCATATTTTGTCGCGAACGGTGGCATCAATCTCGGCGACAACCTGCAACTCGCGATCAACTTGCTAACCAGCGCTAACGGCCTGATTGCCTTTGACGAATACCATCAAGGCCGCGGCGCCACGCAAAATGCTTTTGCCGGCTACTTTGCTGGTACGCCGGTACTGCCGCTGGCCGGTCAGTTAGCGCTACTGCTGCTACTCGTGCTGTGGACGCGGGCTCGGCGGTTCGCTCGGCCGTTGCCCCTGGCAAAGGTGGACCGGCGCTCGAGCCTGGAGTTCGTTGCCTCAATGGCGGAACTACAGGAGCGTTCTCGGGCTTTTGATTTGGCCATTGAGAACATCTATTCGCGGACTCGGCGAGTCCTGGCGCGTCATGCGGGAGTGGATTACAACAGTTCTCGCTCGACCATAGCTCATCGAGTAGCCTCGCGTTCATCACTGGACGCGGACAAGTTAGAGTTGCTGATGCGCCAATGCGAAGAGATTATCAACGGTGCACCGGTGAGTTGGCGGCAAGCAATCGATCTGGTCCGGCGTGTGCGGCAGGTCGAAGCATCCTTGGGGCTGCGCATGCGTTCACGCGAAGTCCGCCAGGCCGCGGAAAAAATTGAAGTTTGATTCTTGCTTTCTGTTAAATATGACCTATAGGACCTATAGGACCTATTACTTCTCTGCTACGAAGGACAAAGAACCAAGAACAACGCACAAGATTGCAGCTATTTCATCCTGAGATCAATTAGTCGAATAGCAAATGTCCGAATACGTCTCCTCCACCGTCGCACAAATCAAGAGTGAACTGCAAAAAGTCATCGTTGGCCAGGACGAGGCCATCGAACAGATACTGATTGCCCTGCTGGCGGAAGGTCATGCCTTGATCGAGGGCGTGCCCGGCACCGCCAAGACCCTCACCGTCAAAACACTCGCCCGAATCATTAATGCCACTTTTAGTCGCATTCAATTCACGCCTGACTTGATGCCCTCCGACATTACCGGCACCAACATCTTCAATATCGCCACCTCAGCCTTCAACTTGCGCCGGGGACCGATCTTCACCGACATCCTGTTGGCTGATGAGATCAATCGCACCCCTCCAAAGACGCAAGCTGCTCTCCTCGAAGCGATGGAAGAGCGTCAGGTGACTATCGATGGCGAAGCGTATCCGCTGCCCTCGGTGTTCACCGTACTCGCGACCGAGAATCCAATCGAATACGAAGGAACTTATCCCTTGCCCGAGGCGCAACTGGATCGCTTCCTATTGAAGATCTTGCTCGACTACCCCGCCGAAGAACACGAGCGAGAAGTAGTGGCCAGGTGGGATGCTGGCTTCAATGCCAAGCGCTTGGACCAGGTGGACATCAGACCACTGCTCGATGTCCAACCAATTGCCAATTGTCGCGCTGAGGTGACCAGGGTAAGCATGGAACCTGGAGTGCAGCATTATGTGGTCGAGATTGTGCGCCGCACTCGTTCTCACCCCTTCATCCACTATGGTGCCAGCCCGCGCGCGTCAGTTGCGTTGTTGTTGTGTGCCAAGGCCCTGGCCGCAATACGCGGACGTTCATTTACTACCCCCGACGATGTGCGTGATGTGGCGCTCCCGGTTCTGCGCCACCGTCTAACCCTTCGTGCCGAAGCCGAGCTCGATGGGGTTACTGCTGACGCGGTGGTGACAGATATCTTAAAGTCGACTGAAGTGCCGCGTTAGGGTGTAGCTCCGTAAAATTTCGGATGAAGCTAATGAGTTAGTGAACTTCTCGGCGCGACGGTTACGACACAGGTCACTCCAAATAATAGGAAACAATTTTCAAAATATTGAATATCTGTCGGTCCCTCCTTTACGAAATTGAAGTTACTTTCGATTTTTGGATTGAAGGTGAGGCCTCAATCACTTTTGCGTAGTGCGAATCCAAAGTTATAAATCCCTCAACTAACGCGAAAAAATAGAAATTATCCATCCCGGACAGTGGTTTGGAATGGCACGGGAATAATCCTTGCCTAAGCTTAATCGCCGTCTCCCCCGATATTTCCCAACTCCATCTCACATAGACACGAAAAGGAGATATATATGCTCAAGACACTGGCGCAGGGCTTACTTTGCTTTACCCTTACTATCTGCGCCGCAAACATCTGCTTTGCGCAGTCCGCTGGCAACATAAAGGGTACAGTTGCTGATTCGGCTGGGGCCTTGGTTGCCGGAGCGACTGTTGAAGCAGTTAACGATAATACTGGTGAAAAGCGCACTACCACTTCTGCTGACAACGGTACCTATTCGCTTACGAATCTCCCAGTGGGTATCTACACCGTAACTGCCACTGCTACGGGCTTCGAAGCGGGAGCAGCTAAAGAAGTCAAGGTATCAGTGGCTTTCACGACTGAGGTGCCTTTGGTCCTGGCGGTGGCCGGCACAACCGCGAACGTCGTCATCACCGCGGGTGACGTGCAGACTCAGCTCAATACGAATGATCAGCAGCTCTCTACGCTGCTCGATAATAAGAAGATCATTGACCTTCCGCTGCTGAATAGAGATCCCAATGCCCTTGTACTTTTAGCGCCAGGAACAGTTCAAACGAACAGTGCGCTCGGTGGTTTTTCAGTAAATGGATCCCGCGAACGTAACAACAACTTTCTAGTTGACGGCATCGACAACAACGATACAGAAGTGCCTGGTATTCCAGGCGGACTAGCGACGCCTAACATCGATGCCACCCAGGAGTTCCGGGTAATCACTAATAACTTTACCGCTGAGTATGGACGAAACTCGGGTGCTATTATTGCGACTGCTACAAAGGGTGGAACAAACGACTTTCATGGTAACGCTTATATTTACTACCGGTCGGATGCGTTTGCGGCGCGAAACTTCTTCGACATAACTGGCCATGCCGATCCTTTACAACGGAAACAATTCGGTGGCTCAATCGGTGGTCCAATTATCAAGGACAAATTGTTCTTCTTCACTAACTATGAGGGAGACCGTTTTAACATCGGCACCCAGAACGTGCGCATCGTTCCCTCTGCAAGTGCTCGTCTGGGTATCCTCAATACCGGCCCCGGTCTCTTTGGCACGGTCGACCTGAGGTCAATCTCTGCAAACAATCCGTTTGGTTTCACCTTCAACCCTGCGATTCAGCAATTGTTGAACCTCTACCCTCTAGGCAACAGTCCTAACGATGATTTAATTCCTGGCGTTTTTCAGGGATTCCGGTTCGCCTTTACAGAGAAAAACAAGGTCGATACAAATGCAACACGCGTGGACTATCGGTTCAACGACAACCACTCCTTGAAAGCTAGCTATAACTTTTCGCAGGGAGATTTCTCCACTGGTCTCGATGAAACTTTTCCTGGCTTCGGAGACGAGGTGCGGAGTCCGCAACGTGGTCAGGTCTTTGCGCTGAGCCTCACTTCAAACTTCGGTTCCACCATTGTTAATGAAGCTCGTTTCGGTGTTAACCGGGCCAAAGCGAAATTCAATGGACCTGGTGATGGCACATCCAACAACACTATTGGCAATGCGGTGGCGGCAGCGTTCAAGCAATTCGGTTACCCTGCAGCGTTGCCCTTCGGTGGCTCGAACGGTGAAAACGTTAACCTGAGCACCACCGCGCTACAGGATCTGTCGAGCTTCGACACCCAGTTTCGCTTTTCTGGCACGTGGGTTGTGGGAGACGACCTTACCTGGATACATAACTCACACACGTTCAGAACCGGGTTTGAACGGCGCTGGATCTATTCAAACGGTGCTAACAACTTTTCCCGATCGGAACTGCTCAACTTCGATCTGCCAACGATCTTTGGTTTCCCAATCCTGGTAGACAACGGCGGAAATGATATTCCGGCCACGGGTTTGGGTGGCGCTGTGAACGACTATGCAAGTTTCTTGTACGGCCTCGTGGGCCAACAGTTCCAGAGCCAGTTTTTCAACAAGACACAAAGCCGAGTGGACCAGGACTACAGAGGTTTCCGAGGCCGAGAGCTTGATCTTTACTTCCAAGATAGTTGGAAGGTGAAACCAAATTTCACGCTCAACCTGGGTTTGCGTTACGAGTACAAAGGCTCGCCCTATGAAGTTAATGGCCAACTCTCTACGCTCGTTGATCAGGACGCAAGCCGTCCCGAGCCGGCCGGTGGCTTCCGGTTTGCCCTGGTGGGCAATAAATCTGGCTCCAGTCAAGACCTGTACGAAGCTGACAAGAATAACTTTGGACCGCGTTTTGGCTTTGCCTGGAGCCCTGATTATGACAAGGGCTTCATCAAGAAGCTGACCGGTGGACCAGGAAAGATGGCTATCCGCGGCGGTTACGGAATTTTCTATGATCGCGTGTTCGGTAACCTGTTTGGAAATGCGAGAGGTAACCCACCTTTCCAACAGGACTTCAATAGTTTTCCTGCAACTGGAAACTTCCCCGACGATGCGTTGTTACAGAACGTTCAAAGACCGCCAAATCAGATTTCCAGTCTGATAGTGGGCAGCAACGCGGAAATTTTCCCGGTGATCTTTGCCTTGCCTGGAAATAACATTTTCCAATCGAAGTATGCGAATCCTTATGAACAGAAATGGAATTTTGGATTTCAGCGCGAATTGGGAAATCAGTTCCTACTGGAAGCGGACTACGTTGGGGCTAAAGGAACCAATGAACTCCGCGTAATTGATGGACAGCTGACAAGCGTTCCTCGCTGTAACGCGCTTTTCCCGACGGTCTGTGGGGCAGCTCGTATCAGCACGAGTGCTGGAACCAACTTGCAGAACGGTCGAGCGAACGACGCCTTCTTCCAAACGGCATTGAATTTATCGGTCGGCTTCTCGACCTATAACGCAGGCCAGTTCCGCATAACCAAAACTCTGACGAACAAGAGGTTCGGTACCGGCCAGATTCAAGGTGCTTACACGTGGAGCCACTCGATAGACAACGCTGCTGATCCACTGGTAGCGCAGGGCGGTGAACGGAATTTTCCACGTGATTCATCTGGCTTCGCGGGCGGGTTTGCAAAGGGTGAACGAGGAAATTCGGGCTTCGACGCCAGACATCGCTTTGTACTGAACTTCCTCTACGACATTCCTTTGAAGTTCGAAAGGCCAAACGTGGATCGCTTCCTCGGCAACTGGGAAGTATCTGGTATCTGGACGGTCCAATCCGGTAATCCATTTAGTGCCTTCAGCGGCAACGATAGCGCTGGTACTGGTTTCAGCCAGTATGCCGACTTCGGGAACGGTACCAACAATCTGACGCCGGGGACGCTCGACGATCCACGAACAGTCACGGGGCCAGACAGGAGTATATTCTCCAATCCTTGCCCAGCTGACGCGGTGACGCAGCCAAATCAGACGTGCGTTGGCGCTAGAACAATCGGCAGGCAGGGAGCGACGGGACGAAATGCGTTCGTTGGGCCGGGGTTCAACACCATGAATTTCTCGGTACTGAAACGGATTCCAATTACCGAGCAATTCAAACTCCGTCTGCAGGCGGATTTCTTTAATCTCTTTAATCGGGTCAATTTCGGTAGCCCGGTCAACACGATTAACAGCCTCAATTTTGGTCACTCCACGACGATTCGAGGCACAGCACGAGTCATTCAATTTGCGTTGCGGCTCGACTTCTAGCTTTTGCAGTGGATCAGAAATTCGATCAACAACAGGGCGCTGCTTCTCCGGAAGCAGCGCCCAAACATTGTGAGCTCGAACACTCATACTCACTAAAAGGAAAATATGAATCAGAAAATTCACAAACGAAGCTTAGTAGTATCGTGGGTTTGGCCGCTGTTTCTGTTGCTCCTCTTATCTCCGGTGCTCGGTATTCCGAATGACAAGATAACCGTAGAGGAAATCATCGCTAAACACCTTGACTCAATCGGTAAGCCCGAGGCTCGCGCGGCAAATAAAAGCCGCATCATGCAAGGCTCGGTACTAGCCACGATCCGCATGGGTGGGAAGGGACAATCAAGAGGCGGTTCAGTCATGGCCTCGCAAGGCATGATGAGTTTGATCGGGCTGGTTTTTGGTCCACAGGAATACTCAAACGAAAAAGCCGCTTTTGACGGTAAGAGACTAACTTTAGGCGAATTTTCTCCTGGAATGCGCACGAAACTTGGCGGGTTTCTCCTAACGCACGACGTCATTTTTCGAGAAGGATTGCTGGGAGGCACGCTATCAACAGCCTGGCCATTGTTGAATATTGCTGAAAGAGCACCGAAGCTCAAATATGTCGGAACAAAAAACATCGACGGACGATTGACGCACGTGCTCAGGTATGAACCCCGCAGTGGCGGAAATTTGGAAATCCGTCTCTATTTCGATGCCGAGACATTTCGTCACGTGCGTACCGAGTATCAGCAGGACATTGCGCCCCCTCCAGTGAACGACCCTGCTCAGTCTGCACTGCAAAAGGAGACGCACCTAAAGCTCACCGAGGAGTTTTCTGATTTCAAGTCAGAAGCTGGCCTGGTCTTACCGCATGACTACAGACTGCAACTCACCTTCGATTCTGCAAATGATCCGCTGCTACAAGATTGGACTGTGGTGCTGACTCAGTTTGTTTTCAACCAACCCATCCCGCAGCGTCAATTTGATCTAACAGCGAAGTAGGTGCACAGCATGAATTGATTGACTGACAAGTTCCCGACCATAGTCTAAAATCCCGCGGTGCGCTTCGTTTTCACGAAACTCTTCTACTTCCTCTTTGCTCTGGCCCTGCTCCCACTATCATTCTCCTGGGGACGACCCTGGCTGCGTTGGATCGCTTTCGCTTACGACGCTTTGCTGCTACTCGTCGCCTACGTCGATTACCGACGCAGTCACTTGCCGGCAGAGTTGCGAATCTGGCGAGAGTTCAGCGGCCGCTTCGCCGTTGGCGCCGAGACTGAAGTACACCTCCAGATCCAGAACAGTTTGCGGCGGCCGGTTTCGCTGGTAGTAAAAGACGAGTTTCCCCCGCAAATGGCTTTGAGTGGAGTGAGAGAAGTGCAATTGCGAGTTGCTCCGCAAAGTACGGCGACAGTCATCTATGGTCTCACGCCACCGAAACGCGGTCGCTTTGAATTCGGCTTTGTCGCAGTGCGTTTTCGTTCACGACTGGGACTGGTATGGCGCCAGGTTAGTGTAGCTGAGCCACAGGCGGTCAAGGTGTACCCCAACATGCGGCGCGCGCGCGAGGCGGAGTTGAAAGCGTTGGGGGCTCGTTCAGTTGTTTCTTCCCATCGCAAAACTTCCTGGCGCGGTGAAGGGCGCGAGTTCGAGTCGATGCGCGATTACGTGCGCGGCGACGAGTTGCGTCACATTTCCTGGACCGCGACCGCCCGGCGCGGCAAACTCACCACCCGCCAGTATCAGATCGAGCGCGACCAAACGGTGCTGATTGCGCTGGATGCTGGTCGTCTCATGACTGCCCGGATTGAGCAGGAGACAAAACTGGATTCCGCCGTTCACGCTTCGCTCGCGCTGATATCTGCTGCCGCCCGGGCTGGAGATAACGCCGGCATCATGGTGTTTGGTCGACGAATCGAGAACTACTTGCCGCCCAGCCGCGGCCGCGACCATATCGAAGCTGTCATGGAAGCCCTGTACTCGGTCGAGCCTCAGATGATTGAGCCTTCCTACGCGCGCGCGTTCGAATTCATCTCCGCCAACAGCAAACGTCGCTCGCTAGTCGTGCTGCTCACCGATCTGGTTGATGAGGAAGGCTCAAAGGAGTTACTAACTTCGCTTCATCTGTTGCGCCCGCGACATCTGCCGCTAGTGGTGACGATTGCGGACCGAGACTTGAAAGCGGTAGTGCGTGAAGCCCCTTCGTCGGCACGCGAACTGTTCACCCAGTCAGTGGCCGAAGAGATTATTCATCATCGCGAAGCTGCCTTAAGGTTGGTGGAGTCCCAGGGAGGCCTGGCTCTTGATGTTACTGCTGCCGCGTTGGCGCCGGCGTTGCTGGAAACTTACTTGCGAGTAAAGGAGCGAGGACTACTCTAAACCTGGCTTTTCGGTCCCTCGGCCGGCGAACAAAAGATAAGAGTACAGCGCGACGCCAGTGACGACGGCAATACTGTATTTGATTCGGGGATCGATCGGCGCTGGCGAGATAAAACCCTCAATCGTGGCCGCCACTACCAGCAGCACAGCGACGCCCATCATCAAGCGTACCGCTTCCATTCCCCGAGTCTTCAGCGCGTCCGCGCGCGACAGGTCTCCAGGCATAAGCATGGCGCTGCCTATCAATAGTCCGGCCCCGCCGGCGATGAAAATGCACGACAACTCAATTACCCCATGGGCCACCATAAAGGTCACCAGGTCGTTGCCGAATCCCGCGTGATAAGTTAACGCGAGCACTGAAGCGATGTTTGCCCCGTTGTAAGCGAGGTAGAAAAGCGTGCCTAAACCGAAGGTCGCCCCCAGGGCAAAGGTGTAGATCGTCACCTGGATATTATTGGTAACGATCATGCTCGCCGCTATTTGATTCTGACTATTCACATCTTCCCACCAGTGTGTTTTGGTTTCGATGATCAGTTCACGAAACACGGCGGGCACGCCAACCAGTTCAGAAAACTCCGGGTCGGCGCGTGTGATGGAGAAACTAAATACGGCGAAGCTAAAAAAAACCAGGAATGAAACCGCGGTGTAACGCCAGGTGCGCCGAAATGTGCGCGGCAGTTCGCGCGCAAAGAAATCGCGAATCCGTTTGCCGCCCTGGGCGTCGGCGCGATAGATACGGCCATGTGCGCGAATTACCAGGCTGTTGAGATAATTGACTAAGCGAGGATCGCGGGATTCGGCGCGGGCGATCGCCAGGTCTGAGGCGGTGCGGCGGTAGATGCGTCCCAGTTCGCGAACTTCTTCACGTTGCAATCGCCGTAGCGAGGCGTGGTCGAGCAACTTGAGTAGTTCTTCTAAGCGTTGCCAGGCATTCTTTCGTTGGTTGATGAAGCGGTCGGTTGGCACAAGGAAAAGATACGAGGAAATTGTGAGAAGGGAAAGAAGAAAGTTTGTGGATCAGGGAGCATGTGAGTACCCTCCTGATTGCTGATTGCCGATTGCCGATTCTTGATTGTCG
>DATFRK010000758.1:0-8615 GCA_035263325.1 Pyrinomonadaceae bacterium
TCCGGCCGGTTGCGGCGTTTGGGAATAAGCGACGAGATAAATGTCCAATAAGCCGTCGCCGTTGTAGTCGACGAACCCACCGCCACCGCCCATGGTTTCAACCAGGTACTTGGGGCCAGTTGCGAGCGACTTGAGGTTCCACTTGATTCCTGCCGCGGTTGTCCGATCAACGAACTCAATTTCGGTCTTTGGTGGCAGAATAGTGGCAGAAGCTTGTTCAGTAGCGATGAGAGCAAGGTAACAGTTAAGCATCAACAAGAAGGTTATGGCGGCGCGCATCATGTGGACCAGAATTCTATGACGCGAGATGGGCTTTGCACAAAAGATGTAGCGGCCTCCTACCAACGGGTGTCTCAAAAATCAGATACCACCGGCTTCAGCCGCGTGGAGCTTCAACGTCAACCTAGTCAAGTGCTCACATCCTATCTCGCGGTTCGGGCAACGAGTGCGCCTAAGTTGGAGTTGAAACTCCACGCGGCTGAAGCCGGTGGTATCTGATTTTTAACATGCGTGCGGCTGTTCTTGGATTATTGACCACAAAAAGCATGCGATCCGGCGCCACTCGTGCCATAATTGGCGGTCATCTGAGTGCCCCAACTGCTCAAATTCCAACGCTATTTGATCCCCGACCTTTGTAGCTGAAGGATTTTCATCGTGCCCACAAAGAGTTCTATCCATCAGCACTTAATCCGCAAGGAACGACGCTCCGTAGGATTTCGTCTGCCGCTGCTTCTAATAGTGCTTTCACTTCTCGTTGTACCGGGCCGTGAGACAGTCAGTGCCAGCAACTCCGCAGTTTGGACCCTTGTTTGGAGTGACGAATTTTCTGCGCCGAATGGTTCGTCCGTCGATGCAACCAAGTGGGGCTTTGATATTGGCACCGGCGACAACGGCTGGGGCAATAACGAACTCGAGACCTACACCAATCGCACCGACAACGCCGTTATTGAGAACGGCTTCCTGGTGATCAAAGCGCTGAAAGAAACCTTCACCGGACCAGATAACAAGACTCGCAACTACACTTCGGCAAGATTGTTGACCCGCAACAAGTTCACGCAAGCGTACGGTAGGTTTGAGGCGCGAATGAAACTGCCCTTTGGGCAAGGAATCTGGCCGGCCTTTTGGATGTTGGGTGACAATATTGGTTCTGCCGGTTGGCCTAACTGCGGTGAGATCGACATCATGGAAAACATCGGCCGTGAACCTTCAACCGTCCATGGCACCTTTCATGGACCAGGCTATTCTGGTGGTTCCGGCATAAGCGCAGCCTACACACTACCTAACGCGCAAAAGTTTTCCGACGATTTTCATACCTTCGCGATCGAGTGGGAGCCGAACGTAATGCGGTTTTACGTCGATGGCCTGCTGTACAAGACCCGTACTCCCGCCGACCTGCCAGCTGGAAAAACATGGGTATTTGATCATCCGTTCTTTATTCTGCTCAACGTGGCCGTCGGTGGCGGCTTTCCCGGTAATCCCGACGCCACCACAGTGTTTCCCCAACAGCTGCAGATGGACTACGTGCGTGTTTATCAACGCTCCACTCCCTCGAGCACTCCCGTGCTTTTCAGCGACGAAGGATCGAATCGGGCGCTGGCTCTCGACTCGGTAACGTTCAAGCGCGATCCTTTTCCTGCAGACAATCAGCTCAACTTTAGTTCAGACCATCGCACCAGGTTGATGTTGCTGGCCGCTAATCTTGATTTGCAACCAGGTGAAGGTCCGGAAATAGTCACGGTCGCTGCTGACGATGGCCGGGGACACAATTATCCACTCGCGGTGGAATGGATAGGCAGGCTCGATGGGTTTGACTGGATCACCGTGGTGGTGGCGAAGTTGCCGGACCAATTGGTGAACGGCGATCAGCTCACGGTAAGTTTAGCGGCCCATAACCAGTCAAGTAATCAGGTATCAGTCTCAATTTCCCCTTAGGCCCTATGACCTTTGCAACAACGAAAGGGGAGTGCTTATGAAATTCAGATTGTCAGGCACACGGCGATTCTTAGGTTGCGTTGGGTCCCTGTTCATTGCCGGGGGCTTCACCGGTACGGTATGGGCCCAGGGATCGGCAACCGCACCTCCACCGGGTGCCGGCGCGCCTGGCATCATCAATCCCCGGGCGGCGGATCGGCAACGGCAGATTAATGAAGGGCGCCTGCGCAGTGCGGAAATGGAGGCGACTGCCGAGTTGGAGAACCAGAAGCATATCCAGGAAGTCATCGTTCACATGAAGGAGGATTTCACTCGTATTCAGGTCGTGCGCAATGACATCGCCCGTAACCTGGTCGCGCATAAGCCGCTTGATTACAGTCTTATCTTCGAACAAACCGGTGAGATCCATAAGCGAGCCAGTCGCATGAATGTCTACATGTTGGCCCATGCGCCCGATTCCAAGGAGACGGAGGCCGCAACTGATTTGCCACAGGAACAGATGGTCGGCGCGCTCGTCCGGTTATGCAAACTGGTCGATAGTTTTACTGAGAATCCGGCCCTGAAGAATGTAGCGACGGTTGATGCGAATGGACTCGATAAGGTGAAAGAAGACAAGGCCCGGGCTGATAAAGATCTGCTGGCGATCATCAAACTGAGTGAACAGATCAAGAAGAAAGCGGATAGTTTCAGAGGTTCCCATTAGAGACCCCGGAGCGGTAGCGACGGGATGATACGGGCCTATACTGGTCAATTGCTACTAAGGTTGACCGCATCATCCCGTCGCTGCCGCTCCGGGTTCTCTATTGGAGGGAAAAGCCCGTCTCTTGTTTCACCATCTTCCCTTGCAAGACATCTCTGCTCTCAACCGTCAACGTGTAATTGCCGGGAGCCAAACCGGTGAGCTTGACGAATTTGGCGAAGGTCATATGTGGTGTTGGTTGAGGAATAATGTCAGTTAGTTCGTAATCGACCGGCTTAGTCACCAGTTTGCCGTCTTTCCTTAAGAGGACAGTTACTCTCACCAGGGGCTTGCCGCTATCAGGGACAGGCGCAGCATTGTAAAGCTGGAAAAAGATAATCAGATTGTCGGTCGAGCGAAATTCTTTACTAACCGATGGTCTGATCAGGACGTTGCCTTCAGTGAGCACATCCGCCGACGCCAGGTACGGTTGTTTGGCCGGCTCGGCGTGACGACTCAAGACCAGATCTGAAGTCGCAAAAGCTGCGTCGGGAGTCGGCAAAAGCAATTTTTGTCGCTGCGCTGCCACGTTTCCCGACACTTGATCCTTAACGAACAGGTCAACCGTGTAATTGCCCGGCTCTAATTCCATGTCTTGCCTGAAGAAAACTTTGTCGCTCAGGATCGCTTCGTATTGGCTCGCAGTTAGTCCAACATTGAAGTTGCCACCCAGCCGGGAAAGAATTTGATCGTCGCTCTCATTCTCCTTTCTCACCACTCCCAGCACATTGAGTTGCAGTAACTGTTTATCGCCCTGGTGCTCAAACTTTAGTTTGTCCGGCGGTATCTCCAGGGAGATCGGGACAGTGTAATAACCTTGTGGTCCACGAAATGAGCTCACTTGAATTGCCAGGGGTAACGTTGGATGAGCGGAGATCGAGGCGAAGTCGCTGATCATTTTCTTTTCGGTGGGTGAGAACGGCATGATCTGATTCGGAGGAATAGCGTTATAACCAGATCTGGTAGTGATGTTCGCCTCGGGAGTGTTAACAGAAATTTTCACTTTACGGAAGCGACCGTCAAAGTTCATGTCTGTACTGCGGTAAGCTATGGTGTAGCGCGAACGAATTTCGTCGTCGATTCGGTCCAGCCCGGCGCTGATATCGTTGGTGTTCTTAATGAACTGTCCGCCAGTATCACCAGAAATTCGATACAAGAGATCTTGTTGTCGATCGACCCCTTCGTGACGAGTGATATCAAAGACACTTTCGCCGGCCCCGGCACGGATCCGACTTTCCTGGTTAGTAGCGGCGGAAATTCCGGAGAGCGCGCCCGCCGGCACGAGCGCTCCCGACGTGGGTGTGCCGCCAGTCAATCCGGTCGAGTCAATGATGTAGATGGCTACGTTGGCGCGATTTGCGATGTCAATCGTACTTTGGACCTGCCAGTCGAGTGCCTGGGGCGCAACGAAACCTTGAGAGAACATCACGAGAGTTTTCTTGCCTGGAATGGGACGCAACCCTTCACAAATTGACGCGAGCGCAGCCAGAATTGGGCGAGTTTGTTGGACGCTCAACGCCGAACGCAGTTGCACGTATTGTTCGAGGACTCTTCTGGTCATCATTACCTGGGCCGCCGCCGGTCCACCGGCAGCGGTATTGATCTCCTCGGTTGCCGCGCCTGCCAACTGGTCACGCGTTGTGGCAATGCTTTGTTCGAGATCGCGCCGCTCCGCGGTTTTAGACACCCCGACACCAAAACTCCTGTCGGCGGCGGCGATCAATTTTTGCTTGTTCTGGGTGAAAGGCTGGAGGAGTTGGAGGCCACCGGTTATCGCGAACAGGGCCACCGAGTCAGTGTCCTGGATACGATCATTGATGTACTTCGTCACTCCTTCCCGCACGTACTTCAGGTTTACACCCTCGGTTGTTTGGGCGTCCATCACCAACGAGATCACGTTTCGTGGCCCTCGCCTGGTGGGGCCTGGTTCTATCTGAGTGGCAGGAGTTTCTTTACGCGCTTCAGTGCTGCTGAGTGGCGAGTCGAAAAACTCGATCTTTTGGGGGACGCCGTTTTCGGTGACAGTGAAGTCTTCGGTCTTAAGATTCGTGATGGGCCTGCCTTTTTTGTCTTTGACCATCACGTCAAAGCTGACGAGGTTGGAGTTGATCTTAATTACATCGTCGGCCTCCTGGTTCTTTGTTTGCTGCTTGTCCTGAGCGGGGACGAGCGCAATTGTGCTGCCCAGAAGCGACGCCAATATTAGGGTGAGAACGGATCTCAACCGGGGGTGCGATTGGAAACCGCAGTTTGCTGTCTTCATCGGTGCCCTTAATTTTTATGCTTCAATTAAAAAGACGTTTCATGAATTGTGTATGAGCGCCGGGGAGTAGCGCACTGTTACACTCTGACACGTTGTTTGTTTGAACGTACTTCCGAGCGCACGGAATGTCAATGAGTTAGAAGCCACGCTGCGATTGCGTGGTATCTTCATTGTTATGAAACCTCTCAAGATCGGTATCACTGGCGTCCGCGGGATTGTCGGCGAGACGTTTACTCCCGAAGTGGCAGTCGGTTTTTCCCAGGCCTTTGGCACGTACCTCGATGGCGGACGAGTGTTGGTGTGCCGCGATACCAGACCTTCCGGTCCGATGGTCAGGGCCGCAGTGGTGGCCGGGCTACTCGCCTCGGGTTGTGAAGTTATCGATCTGGGTGTTTGCCCAACACCCAGTCTGCAATTGGCCGTTAACTGGCTCCAGGCTGATGGTGGCATCGCGGTTACGGCCGGCCACAACCCCTCGCAATGGAATGCCTTGAAGTTTGTGCGCCGTGACGGACTTTATCTCAATCCGGTACAAGCTGAGGAACTGCTGGACATTTTTCACCAGGGTGAGTTTGCGAAGGCCAGGTGGAACGAAATCCAGACTGGTTTGCAACAACAGGATCCAATCAACCAACACATCGAAATACTGGAAAGTGTTTTTGCCACCGAGATGATCAAAGATCGCCAGTTTAAAGTCGCGGTTGATTGTTGTAACGGTGCTTGTTCCCGGCTCATTCCCCGCTGGTTGGAGAAACTAGGTTGCGAAGTGCTGGCAATCAATGATGATCCGCTGGCCGCCTTTCCGCATCGCCCTGAACCGAGCATTCAAACCATGGACCAGCTGAGCGCGATTGTTAAAGCCGGCCGCGCCGACATCGGCTTTGCTCACGACGCCGATGGAGAACGTCTCGGAATTGTGACAGAGCAGGGACAGCCACTTTCGGAGGAGTTGACCCTGGTCCTTGCGGCCCGAATTCGCCTGGAGCAGACGCCGGGAACCGTGGTGACAAATATTTCGACCACCGGCGCGTTAGAGCAAGTCGCGGCCCGCTACCAGTCGAATGTTGTTCGTACTCCGGTCGGACAAGCGTACATTTCCGAGGCCATGCTGGAGCAACGGGCAGTTCTCGGCGGAGAAGGTAGCGGCGGCGTGACGGTGCCGGAGGTGCAGTTGAGTCACGACAGTGCCGCCGCCATCGGCTTAATCCTGGAAGGCCTGGCGCAGTCGAGACAACGTATCTCAGCGATAGCAAACGATCTTCCGCAGTTGGTGATGATGAAGCGTAACGTGCCAGTCGAGCCTCATCTTCTTTACTCCGTTTTGCAAAACTTCCGGGTCGACGTTGAGGACGAGCACTTAGCCTATGATCTAACGGATGGCCTTCGCGTGGTGTTACCTGAAGGATGGGTTCACGTGCGTGCCTCCAACACCGAATCCTTAATTCGCATCATTGTGGAAGGAAAGGACGAAGCGCAAGCGCAAGCCTTGATCGATTGGACGCGCGACAGGCTGAATAGGTGATCTGGTATGCGAGCAATCCCAACTTTGAAGATCAGTATCTCCGGGGTCCGCGGTGTAATCGGCGAATCGTTAACGCCGACCTTGCTGACGCGCTTTGCGCAGGCCTTTGGCACCTATATGGGAGGACGCACCATTGTCATCGGACGTGATCCTCGGACCTCTGGCGAAATGGTGAAGCAGGCGGTCGTTGCTGGTCTGCTTTCGAGCGGTTGCCGGATACTCGACATTGGTGTTTGTCCCGTCCCAACGATTCAACTGATCGTTCGACAGCAACACGCCCATGGCGGAATTGCCATCACTGCAAGTCACAATCCGGCTGAGTGGAATGCCTTGAAGTTCATCGGCCGCAGTGGATTTTTTCTTACCGCGGCGCAAGCCCGCGAGTTGCTGGATATTTATCACCAGGGCGAGTACACCAGAACTGCGGGTGCAGAGATGAGAGAAGTCGCAGAATTATCCGGAGCGACTGACTTACATATCCAGACAATCCTACAAGCTTTGGGACCACTTCCCGCGACCAGTAGGAGGTTGCGGGTGGTCCTGGATGCCTGCAATGGTGCAGGCTCGATCGTGGGACCGAAACTACTGGAGGCTCTCGGCGTAGAAGTTATTTCTATTAATGCCACGCCCGACGGATCCTTTCCTCGTCCGGCTGAGCCGCTACCTGAGAATCTAGCTGCACTCTGTGCTGCGGTCCGGGAACACACAGCTGATATTGGCTTTGCCCAGGACATGGACGCCGACCGACTGGCGATAGTTTCGGAGCAGGCAAACCCTATCGGAGAGGAGTACACGTTAGTACTGGCGACTCGCTATGTTCTGGACCATAGCCCAGGCCCCGTGGTCGCAAATTTGTCGACGACGTCTGCATTGCAGGAAGTTGTCAATCGTTACGGATGCCAGCTTGTCTTAGCAAAGATTGGTGAGGTTAACGTCACCGAAGAAATGTTGAAACAGAAGGCCGTAATTGGTGGCGAAGGGAATGGCGGTGTTATTTATCCGCGACTCAATTTCGCCCGCGACAGTTTGGTCGGCATGGCCCTGGTGTTACACCTGCTGGCGGAAACTGGTCAAACAGTTAGTGAATTAGTTAGGAGCTTGCCGCAGTACAGCATGATCAAAGAGAAGCTGGTTTGTCCTTCCGACAAGATTGCCGTGGTGCTAAGAATGATCCGCGAGCGCTTTGCCGAGTATCCGCAGGACTCGCGCGATGGCGTAAAGGTGACCCTACCTAACGGCTGGTTGTTGGTAAGGGGCTCAAACACCGAACCAATCATCCGGCTGATCGCTGAGGCTCGAACGGAGACTGCTGCTCAGGATATTCTCAGCAACGTCTATCAACAAGTACACGACCTGATCGGTTCTTAGGTCTTGAAGCATTACGGGCCATCGAGTGTTGGGAACTCGACAGCCCGCAACTTTAACAGTTCTGTTGGTGCGAAAATCTTAATTGCCGGCCATGGTCACTACCACCTGCTCGCGGTGGGCGCCATTCTTTGCCAGTTGCTGTTCCTGCTTGCTCAAGCGCAACTTGTAGCCACTTTGCTCACCGGCTGTCCAAATCTCGGAAAGAAAATACTGGTCGTCGTATTTAGAGAACACCAATTTCGTTTCTTCCTGGGTTTGTCTCGCACGCAACGGTATAGTAGGAAAGAGCACAGCGTCGTTACCCTTTTCGCCGGCAAGGAGCCAAACATGGAAGGAGTCCTTGCTGTTAGGCTCAAAAGTATACTCACCTGCGGGCAGAACCTTTTGCGCCACAACGAAGGTGAACGGGATAGTAATTCTGCTGCGCTGAGATTGAGCGTGCACCGACGCCGCAGTAAGCGTTACCAACAACGTTAACACTGCAGAGATTCCAAAAACTCGCTTGTTCATTTCTAGACCTTTCCTCTCATGCTGGCGGCCCTATTGCCGTCCACACGTTTAACGCGCAAAGCGAGCCAAAAAGGGGCCACGGAGTTTGCCGATTGCTGACTTTTGATTGTTTTTGTCTTAATAATCGACAATTAAGTTTGCAGCAGCTTTACCATGTTCAGGCTTCATCAACACTTTGCCACAGGGCTTCTTTGGAGTGCGGGAAACTCGTCACCGCTTTGTGATCGAACGTCTTCGAGTGTCGCGATCCCAAAGCGGTGACGAGTCCCCGCACTCCAAAG
>DATFRK010000759.1:0-5060 GCA_035263325.1 Pyrinomonadaceae bacterium
ACAATTCCGACTCTCTTACAGGGGCCCCTGGCCGAATGCTGGCGACGTCCCGGTCGATCAAAGCCTGCTCGGTGCGATTGCGACCGAGAGTCACAACCTTGCCCGTCAGTACTTGTGCCCCTTCCGTGATTTCATAAAGCACATGAAACCTATGCGGGTCGGAGGAGAGCGCCTGTGAAGTCTGATGGAGGGTAGCTGTGAGATAGCCCATATCCAGATAACTGGACACGAGCTTACTTTTATCCTCCTCCATGGCACTCTGCGAAAACGGCATTCCCGGCCCAAGCCGCAGGCCGCCGGGCGCGAGTTTGGCAATAGGAACGGCGTTACCTTCGATCTGCAGGTCCTCAACGATGTCCTGAGGTCCTTCATTCACTTCAAACACCAGGATCAAGTCTGTTCCGTTAGCCGGTACAAACTCCGGCGTAATCTTCACCTCATTGAAACCCTGAGACTGGTAAAAAGCCGTTAACAGCCTGACACTGGTCTCATCGTATCGACCTCTGTTCAGTAAGCGGGCTTCCCGGGCCGCCACGTGTTGTTGTAATTCTTTGTGGCTGAAGTGCGTGTTGCCTCTGAACTCGATCTCTTTAATTCTTTTCCGCCGTCCCTGGCTGATTTGGTAGACAACTGCTTTTTCGCCATTCTCCTCCTCGACCGTTGCATTCACCTGTACTTCGAAGTATCCCTTCTCCCTGAAATGTGTCAGCAGATTCTGCCGCCCATCCTTTATCAGTTCCGGCGACAAACCGCTTAGGAGTTTGCGCTCGACTCGACGGGACAGTTGCGCGCCTTCGACGCGGGCCTGAATGACCGTGCCTCGATCGACGCTGAAGGTAACGTCAGCCCGATTGGTTTGCGGGTTGTAACTGGCGCCGGCTACCTTGATCTGAACAATCGGATGCGTGTCGTCGGCGAGACGCGACGCCATGTGCCGCGTCGCATTCTGTAGCGTCCTTTGGGAGTAGGTTCTGCCCGGACGGACTGCGGCCATCCGAATTCGCGCGCGAAAGGAACGCAGGAACTTTTGAATTCGTCGTGCTTCTTCGGGGCTGGCGCCCTCAATGAGAACCTCCCCGAACTTCGCGCGGGGCCCAAGCGTTGTTTTGAAGTCTACGTTTGCCAGTCCATAAGTTTTGTCGGGCCGCACCTCCGCGTCGACACGGGACTGAAAATAACCATTCTGCCTGAAGTACGTCAGCAGTGCTTCCTGCGCTCTTTTAATGTTGACCGGGGAATAAGGCTCCTGCGCGGAGAAGCGGGAGATTTGAATCAGAAGACCATACGAAAATCGCTCAGCACCGGGGAATTGGTATAAACCGACGTAAAACGCAGGCTGCAGAATGAATGCGACGCGAACGCCATCGAACTCCGGCTTAAAGTCCACTTGTACGTCATCGAACCGATGCGTGTTTCTGAGTGCATCGATCGCCTCGAGGATCCTGGCACGTGATAACCGCTCGCCAGGATGTATCGGGATCAGCTGCCGGTACTGCTCTGTATCCAGATCCGGCCGGCCTGCCAGTTCAACCAGCGAAACGATCTGGCCCTCATGGGAGAGAAGGTCAGTTTCATTTAGAACTGCATCCGAAGATCCGGCGTTCGTTTGGCTGAAAGCTGCTCCCGCGAACACAAGAGTGGCGAAGATAATGCTAAGCGCGCGATTAACCATGCATGCCTCCCCTTGCTGACAGGGTCGTTCAACTCAAAGCAGATGGAGTAATGGCACAACGATGAAGCTATCGTGGCAATCGAGTGCCTCAACGTCGTGCGGCGCTTTGCCGCGCGTGATTCCAACGAGTTGATAAAACGCCAAGTTCATCCAATTCAGCCGGTAGAACAAAGCAATCGGAATGCCCATCGATACGACGCGCGGAGAACGTACAGCAACGAGCGTCAGCCTCAGCGGGGGAGCCAAACCGGTAATAAGACCATCCTTCCTGCGAAGGAATACGGATACGACGCTGCGTCTCGTCATCAATAAACCCGAAGCCGCGGAAGAGCCTACTGGAGGGCACAGTTGCGTTGCAGGCGCAGTCTATAACCGCCGCTTGAGCACGGTTCCCAGGCGATTAGTTTGCTGGTGAGATCAGGGGAATATATATGAACAACCTTGTGGCGATAGTATTGGAGGACGAGACAACTGATCTCCGCCTGGCTCATCCGACAGTCGACATCCATCTTTATGAGCCTGCGACAACGGTCTAACTTAGCGGCGTCATTCCGAAAAAACTTCAACCTCAACTCAGCCGGTAGTAATCATTGCCAGAACCCGGTGAAAGCTCCGGCGACATTAAACCTTGCTTCATACGGTGGGCAGCAGCACTGTCGTGGACTCTATCAAACGCCAATCGTTGCACAATCCTGCACCTCAGGGTCATGCCGCGAGGCGTAGTGTTCGCTAGGCACGATGTCCAAACGGCGAATCTAGGCTCCCTCTCCGGCAGCCGTGTTGGAACTGGAATCAGCGGCTAGTGGATGCCGTCCTACGGGGATATACCTTTTGAGCCCGTTAGCGCAGAGTCGGAAAAAAACCGGCGGTCGTGGGATTATGGCTTGAGTGATTCCCGAGTCTTCTTTCGTTCGGCTTCCCGTTCGGCAATGAGTTTATAGGTGATGTAATACTTGTAGATGTTCGAGACGTAGCTAACGGTCTCAGCGCCGATCTTCGCGGCCACAACCACTTCTACGTTCTCGGTCCAGACGTTCGGATCTAGGCCCTGATCAGCAGCTTGTTTGCGCAGCCCCCTGACGCGCCCGGGGCCGGCATTGTAAGCGGCAAAAGTAAACAAAACCTTGTTAAGATCGTCCATGGACTCGTGGGCGAAGTACTTATCCACCAGGAAGCGTGTGTACTTTACGCCAGCATGGATATTGGGGTCGAGCTGATGGATGTCCCCGACCTTCATCTGCGCGCCGGTACGGGGCAGGACTTGCATGATGCCGATAGCGCCAACCCGGCTCTTGGCGTTCTGATTCAGGCCTGACTCCTGGAAACCTTTAGCCATCATGAGCAAATAATCGATTCGGTACTTGTCCCCATACTTGCGAAAGGTCTGCTCGGTTTGCTGGAATCGTTGCATGGCGGCCGAAGAAGTGGCCGGCTTCAGCGTATGCGCCGAAGTCGTGTACCTTCGGATGATCGTGTTACCGAAGCTGGTCCCTTGGCGATGGGTCTTGGCGAAGTCGTTGATAGCCGCCAGCAGTTTGGGTGTGTTCTTTCGCACGGCCCAGCCGAATGCGCCGTCCGTATTCACGGCGATGTCTGGATGAAGTTGGAGTTTAGTGAACGACTTTCTCCACATGCGCGCGATATAGTCGTCCACGATAGTGGTGGAAATGAGACCGTCGTCCACCATTTCCAGAAGATCCTCGTCTTCCAGGTCCTCGGGCGCGGGGTGGAGCATCACGAGAGCCTTCTTTTCTTGCTTGAAGCGCTCATTGAGGCGTTCGACGTGTTCCCAATAGCTGGACGACTTGCGCAGGTAGACGTCCTTCCCGGCCAGATCGTCCACTGACGCCAGCGCTGGGGAATGGGGTCCGGTGACCGCGATTTCGTTGATTCCCGATTTCATGGGATCAGAGAAATCAACGCGCTTCTGACGTTCGGGGGTCATGGTCAGGTCCGCGATAGCAATGTCGGCGGTTCCATCCTCGAGATTCGAGAACAACTTGTCTCGCGGTACCGCCCGGAAGACCACATGGATCCTCAGGTGTTTCGTCTTAGGAGTGTACTTGCGATTGATGTAGGCCTCGAAAGCGCTGCCGCTTTCATAGGAGAGGCCCCGTTTCACACCCTTCAGTACGTAAAACTGAGTCTTGGAGAACGGCACGACCACCCGAATGGTGCGCCCCTTGAGTATGTCGTCCAAATCTCCCGTACTCTTCTGGGCTTGCGTAGGAAGCGTCACAACCTGGGAGTTCGTCTGTGCGGAAACCGGTGGGGGAGCCTGTTGTCCAGGTTCGGCCCGCGGGGGAGCGTGTTGTGCAATTTCGGTTTTGGGGCGAGAACACGTGCAAACGATGGAGACGACGACTAACGGTAAACCAAACCAGCAACGAAGCATGAGCGACGGTCTAGACATTCCTTTTCTATTTGTCGATTTGCTTCTCATCAAAGCCTTCTATCAGATTTCCGTACCCGCGCTTTTCGTTCTCAAGCGGCGGGCCCCGAGTTTTTGCCGTTGTTCCAACCGTCCATCAGTCTTTGAAAGGAGGTTTTACGTCGGGGAATCACACACTCGAAAAGAACCATAACGAGTACTCAAACACCGCTCTCACACAGACTTGGTCGCGTACGTGACTGAGTCTTGATTTACTTTGAGAGAGATTCAGCGGACGATCGTCACAGACAAGAAAGGTCCGCTTAAAGGGTTAAGCACGCGTCGCAGCAATAAATCCGATCTCAGGAATCTCAAGGAGACTTTTTCGCATAATACTCCTTGATCTTTTGCGAATAATCTAAGTTCCTGGTGTTTCGTCCAACTCGCGCTGTTCTTCGTCCAATAAGCCAAGGATGTGATTCTTCAAGCCGCCCGACGACGCTCTTCTTCAGGGAGAACTGCTTTCTCCACTCTACGAAGATTGAAGCTCAGCCCTAGCAAAACTGCGCCGAAGAACAGGCCGTAAATACCCAACATCGACGTGATAGCCAAGGCTCCCAAGATTGGCCGCCCGAAGATCGCGACTCCCAGGAGGATGGAAACCAGTCCGCCGATGATATATAGCCATTCATGCCGAATGTACCTGCGCAGGCGAATGGCTCCTGCAAGCTCGGAGATGCCCTTAATGATTGCCCATAACGCGATCAAATAAGTCAGCGCCAGTGCCGTGATCCCAGGCCAAACGAAAGTAGCGAGACCTATAAAGATATCGGCCAATCCTTCGAGCACCAACCAGCCTCGACCGTATTCCGCATTCTCTTTCGCCGCGGAAACGAGAGTGAGAATACCATCGACGAGTGCATAAGCGCCGAATACCAGGACCAGTCCTAAAAGCGCGGAAGCGGGGCGTGTCAGGGCGAAGAAGCCCAAAACCAGAGCAGCAATCCCTCGCAATGC
>DATFRK010000760.1:0-12445 GCA_035263325.1 Pyrinomonadaceae bacterium
GGCCTCGAAAGCAGCCTCCGAAAGGTAGGGATCCGGAGCCTGGGCAGCCGTTCGTAATGCTGACACCGCGCTCGGGTCTCCTATCAGACCGAGGGAGCGCGCCGCTTCGCGTCGCACATCGCTGGCTAGTTTGTCATTGGAGAGTGCTGCGATCAGCGCAGGTGTGCCGGCGCGACTCCGTATTCGTCCCAGGGCCACTGCACTTGCTCGCAGGACGAAGGGATTCTTCTCAACCTTGCGCTTACTGTTTTTTGCCGCAGACAACTCCGGACTCAACAGCGTAGCCAGCGTCACGACTGCACTTTCATCGCCAATCCGGCCCAGTGCGATCGCCGCGGCACTGCGCACGCTGCCTTCCTTGTCATTCAATAGCAACTCGCTGATTGGGTTGGTCGCATTACGACTGCGCGTTAGGCCCAAAGCGTGAACAGCCTCGCGCCGGACAAACTCATCTTTATCATTCAGCAGGGGAAGTAATGCTGGCACAGTTTCTTCAGGAGAGAGGGAAAGGATTGCCTGCGCGGCAACCGCACGATTCATCGGTGAGGCATCGGATAACCCAGGCAGGCATGCCTTCGCAGCGGCGATCGAACGCATTGCTCCCAGGTGCATTAACGCATCGCGACGCTCTTCAGCATCAGCCGAGTTTAATCGTTGCCTCTCTTTTTCTATTTGGATCTGGGAAGGAGTTAGCGCTTGACCAGGTTGTCCTGCGCCCAGGGCAACCGCAGAGAGGAGCAATGAAAGTAAGACGACGAAAAAGCCAGGTCCGACAAGGTGCGCTTTGGTGTTATTCCGATTCGGCATTCAGATACCAGCGCTCACCTTGGCCGCAGCCCGTCGTTCTGCTTTGCGACGCACCGCTTCCCATTCGAAGGCTTGGCGAGCGCGGCGGTTTTCACGAGCGTCAGCCAGGGCGGCTAACACGTCATCTTCCCAAATTGGTGTAAGAGATCGCGACCGGCGCATTGACTCCATGATAGCGATGTAGTCCAAAACTTCCTGCACTTCCGAGTCTGTCAGGGAATCGAGTTTCACAGCGAGAAATTGACGCTGGTTTGCTGTCTTGGCCATTTCCGTTCTCCTTTGCTGCATGACAACCGCAAAACCAGAGAAACGACGTTGGTGGACGTTTCTTGTAACAACGGCTGTCACAGGCAATTCAACTCGGGGCGCCGAAAAGTCACTCTTACAGCATGGCTGGATGTCTGGGTGCCAACCATAGATGCTACCGCAACCTGCTGTTGGGATTCAGCACTATACAACGCCAAAATATAGCAAGGCAAGATTTCGCCGTGATGTGCCTGGGACCGCGAGCGGCTCGCCGAAGGGCTAACCAAACTTCCAACTTAAAGATACCTGTTCCTAACCTGGACAATACGATATGTGAAGCCAGTGGGCGGGGGATCCTCGGTCTGGAGTGCTAGTCTATGCGTGAGGCAAGGCCGTGAACGGTATCCACAATGAGTACAGCAATTGGCGGATAGACAACAAGATCGGGCACGAGCAGAGCAGCAGAGGTGTAGGCCAACATGCTCGATTGCACATCAGCAACCTGGTGACGGAAAAGTAGCGTCAGGTCGTTAAAAAAGTCCTGGGTATGCCACCCGATGTAGAGACCTATGCCGACGCTTAGGGCGTAACCAACCAGCAAAAACGTGTAGGCGGAGAAACGAGTAAACGGCTGTTCAGGGGTTTCAAGATCGCCAATTATCGAGCCCTGGATTGGTTTCGGTATATAGGTGTAATGGGCCAAGTATTCGCGTAGTCTCGTGGCCAGGTGCCACACTCCGATTACAAACAAGGTGAGAACGATTGTCCGGCCAAGATAGTTGAACACCTGCCACAAATGCGGCCGCATCATGGCCACAAAGAAAGTAGACAAGAACAGCGAGACGGTGGTGAAAACGGCCCGTTGTCGTTCGCGGTTCTCTTTCCTGTCCCGTTCCAGCACCTCGTCAACCAGCCGATCCCACTTCGCCTGCATCGCGAGGTTGCGAGCACGCCGGGCATGAGGGTTGTCTGAATGAAGAATTGAATAGCTCCGGTTGTTCTGGGCTTTCAACTGCTCATCGTAGTACGCGCGCTCCTGGGGATCGCTAAGTATGTGATAAGCCTTGGAGAGGAGTGCGAACTCGCGCGCGGCTCCGGCTGAATCGCGATTGACATCCGGATGTTTCTTGCGCGCAAGTTTACGATAGGCTGATTTGATCTCAACCGTGGAGGCCGTCGTCTTTACGCCAAGGATTTTGTAGTAGTCGATCACTGTGCTTTGCGACAACTCCTTTAAAGCCAGCGACGAATCTTTGTGCTGCCCGGAGATACAGCGCGCCAATCGCCCCGAAATTATACCACCTTAATGCAAGTACCTGGCTTTCTCGCGAGGGCAGGCCCTGTAGTTTCGGTTCAGAAACGGGGTTGAGGCCTGCTATTTTGGAGGGGAGGGCCAAAGGGGCGGCCTGCAAGATTCCTCGAGCGGCAATCGAGGGGCGAGGACATGGAGGATAAGGTAGCTCGCGCCCTTTGGCGAATTACCAATCCCCATTACAAGCACTGTGCCAACTCGAATTACCCCGAAAAATTCAAGAAAACGCTAATCGTCAACAATTTAGCGCGTCTGAATGTACACTCTAGGCGACAGTGGCTGTCAACGCGAAGGCACACCAGACCCCGAACATCTACTAGCCAAGACCTATCAAGTTCAACCGGCGCTCTATTGCGCTCGATCCACTATTTTTAACAGTGTTCGGAGAGCAATCCCGGTCGGGCCCTTCGAGCGGTACGGTTTCGCATCGTCGCCCCAAGCGGTGCCGGCAATATCGAGGTGCGCCCAAGCTACTCCGTCTGCAAATTCCTTCAGGAACGCAGCGGCGGTAATTGTCCCTGCTTTCCGACCACCAACATTCTTGATGTCTGCGATATCAGACTTGATCTGCTTTGAGTATTCCTTGTCTAACGGGAGTTGCCAAAATTTTTCTCCCACTTCCTGACCTGCAGAAATGATTTCATCAATCAGTTCCTGGTCAGTCCCCAGGACAGCGGTATTGACGTCCCCCAGGGCGATCGAGACGGCGCCCGTCAGCGTGGCCATATCAATGATCCTGGTGGCGCCGAGTTTCTTGGCATAGGCAATGGCATCCGCCAGGATCAGGCGGCCTTCGGCGTCGGTATTGATAACCTCAATGGTCTTACCAGTCATCGCTCGAACGACGTCGCCAGGTTTCGTAGCTTTGCCGGAAGGAAGATTTTCCGTACAGGGTGCGACACCTAAGACCGGGATTGAAGGCTTCAGTTGGCCGATGGCTCGCATCACACCCATTACCGTCGCCCCTCCGGTCATGTCGTATTTCATCAACTCCATATTTTCGCCCGGCTTAAGCGAAATACCACCTGAATCAAAGGTGACGCCCTTACCGACAAATGTGAGCAGCTCCTTGTTCTGAGGATCGACCTTGGCCGGCGTGTACTTTAGGATAATCAATTTGGCCGGTTCATCAGATCCGCGCGCGACGCTCAAAAGGGATCCCATTCCCTCCTGCTCCATACGAGCTTCGTCGAGAACATCGATACTCAACCCAAACTCGTTCGCGATTTCGCGAGCGCGATCGGCCATGTTGGTCGGAGTCATGTACGCGCCCGGCTCATTCGCCAGGTCGCGGGTGAAGTTCATCGACTCACCCACGATTCGGCCGCGTTCAACTGCTTGCTTTAGTGAACCTGCGTCAGCCCCAGGAATCACTACCGTCAAACTGTCGACTTCCTTCTGCTCCTTGTCGACGGTGCGATACTTGTCGGGATCAAATAGACCTATGAAGGCTCCCTCGATTGCCGCTGAGGCCACTTCCTTGGCTTGACCTTCGGCACGAGGTATTAAGGCAATAGATTTTGCATTCTTGCTACGAAGTAATCGGATCGCTGCGCCCGCCATTTGTGAGACCTGCGCTGGTTTATAATCTGCAGCATCACCGACACCGACGAGTAACAGACGACGGGCTTTCAAATCACTGTTTCCAATCAGGTGGAAATAGGCCGTTTCGCCTTCTTTACCCGAGAATTCTTCAGCCTCAATCGCTGATTTCACCAGGCCACCTGACAGTTCATCCAGTTGCTTCAAAAACCCTTGTTCAGGCTTTTCGTCCTTGCAGACAGCCACCGCCAATGCCTGGACGTCAAGCTTTTCAAAAGGACCTTCGCTGGCTTCAACTTGCATGAGTTTCTCTCCTGAGATTTTGTGAGATCTCAGATCTGAGATCCCCGATCTCAAATCTTTCCATTTGCTTGCTTATTGCCGTCGTTGGTAACCGGCTATGAACACCGTCGCTAATTATCGATTGCGCTCTTTCAGCTGCGCCCTCGTTTCGCGATCGACAGTGCGTCGCATCTCGGCTTCACGCTTGTCGTACATCTTCTTGCCGCGAGCGACCCCAATCTCGATTTTGATACGCCCGTTCTTAAGGTAAGCCTGAGTCGGAACAAGCGTCATCCCTTGTTTGGCGGTAGCGTCGTCGAGACGGTGGATCTCGCGTTTGTGAAGTAGCAACTTTCGCGTTCTCAGTGGATCGTGGTTTTCACGATTGCCATGAGAATAAGGCGAAATGTGAGCATTGAACAACCATGCTTCGCCGTCGCGTACGGAAATGTACGCCTCTTTTAGCTGCACTCGCCCACCCATAACACTCTTCACTTCCGTTCCTGTCAAGGCAATACCGGCCTCGAATTTGTCAGAAATGTGGTAGTTATGAAACGCGGCGCGATTTGCAGCCAACACCTTTTCCTCTTTCGCCATTCGCCTAACAAACTACGAAGCAATGATTCGCTTAGTCGACTCCGTTGTTCAATTTCAAGTCCAACACATCGTGCCGGGTGATAATGCCGGTGATTCGTCCGTATTCCTCAACCAGCACTGCAGGACTTGTCTGTAATCGGCGCGTCACTTCTTTAGAACTGGCGTCCACATCAACTGTTGGGAATCCTGATTCCATCACCTCGTTAATCTGAGCATTCAAGAGATCGCGATTTCGCACCACTTTCGCTAGCACGCGGCTCTCCCGCAGCGATCCAATCGAGCGACCTTCCTCGAGCACCGGAATCTGCGTCAGGCCCAACTCATCCATCTTTGCTAAGGCTTCTGCGACCAGGTCTGTCGGCTTGCAAGCAACCAATGTTTTCGGAGCCTGCGGTTTTTTAGTACCACTAATTAATCCGGCAGTAATCTTCTGCGGCTCAAGCAAGCGCTTCTCTTTCAACCATTCATCTGAGTGATGCTTAGTCAGGTAATGTTCTCCGGTATCACAAACGATGAAAACAACGATCGCATCCTCGTCGAGGTTGGCAGCGACACGCAGTGCTGCGGCAAGATTGGTCCCGGTTGATCCACCGCAAAAAATTCCTTCTGTGCGGCCCAACAAACGTGACATCTCAAACGACTCGCTATCGGTTACATTGATCACTTCATCAACGTATTTTATGTGGACGTTTGGTGGTACAACTTCCTGACCTATTCCCTCTACGAGATACGGAGTCGCCTCAACGAGTTTGCCTGTCTCCTTGTAAGTCTTGAAAATGGATCCATAGGGGTCAGCTCCGATAATTCTAATTTTTGGATCCTTCTCTTTGAGAAATCTGCCCGTGCCGGAGATGGTCCCACCTGTTCCCAGCCCAGCAACAAAGTGACTGATCTTGCCGTCGGTTTGCTCCCAGATTTCCGGGCCGGTGGTCCGGTAATGGGCTTCCGGATTGGCCGGATTTGAATATTGGTCGGGATAAAATGAATTATGCGTCTCGGCGGCAATTCGGCGGGCGGTAGAGACGTAGTGGTCTGGTGTGCCAGGCTTTGCCGAGACCGGTGTGATGACCACGTCGGCCCCGAGGGCTTTCAGGTAGCGCGACTTCTCCACCGACGCTTTGTCCGTCATCACAAAGATGCATTTGTAGCCCTTTACTGCCGCCGCTAAAGCCAAGCCGATGCCGGTGTTTCCCGAAGTAGCCTCAACCACTGTCCCGCCGGGCTTGAGAACACCTTCTTTTTCCGCGGCCTCTATCATGGCTATGCCAATTCGATCCTTCACGGAATAGCCAGGGTTCAAGTTTTCCATCTTCGCAAACACCTTGGCTTTTACTCCGCGCGCCAAACGATTTAATTTGACGAGCGGCGTATGTCCAATCAGCCCAAGGATGTTTTCGTACGCCTGCATCGATTCTCTCCCGACGACCTGAATTTGCCGGGATTATCTATAACAGAAAGTTGAGGTTGTGCGCTATTTGGCAGCGAGGTTTTGTTGAGGTTTTTTGGGTAAATTTGAGGCCAGAAAGTGTTAGGGCCCGGATGTGCTCTCCCCTTCACATCCGAGCCCCTACAAGGTCATTCATCGTGTAATGAACGACCAAACCGTTATCGAATCAATTAGCGGTACGGGTACTTGTCCCGAAGCTTGTACGTATAAAGAGCTGCTCCCCCGCCACCGGCAAGCGCGCCAATGATTGCGCCTTTCTTGCCGCCTATCAGTCCGCCGATTACTGCACCTGCTCCAGCGCCCACCGCAGTGGTGATCTTGTCTCGCGAGCGCTCCCAGGTTGAGCGATTGTCGTAGTAACCGTCGTAATAACCACCGTTGTCATATCCGTTGTCGTAAACGCTGGCTGCTCGACTGCGGTTTATCTGCTCCTGATAGACCCGATTGTCAAAGTTGCGATGATCGTATCGTCGCCCATTATTGCTGTCGTTAATTCGCGCTCTCGTTTGTGCTCCTACCGGAATTGCTGCCACACTCAGAGCTATCAAACAGGTCACGCTGACCAAGAACCTTTTCATTTGCGCCCTCCGCGGTGTCTATTGGCAATGAGCATGCCAATGAGCCCTTCAGCCTTTCGCGCAGCTTATTTCGCCGGTTTTTAGGAGTTTTTGTTGCTCGTTGAAGAAATGGACTTTCGCGGAGCGACAGGGACGTCAACCATAAGGTGCGCGCTTGCGGAATAGGCAAACCTTTTGGGGTAACAGGGCCAAGCCTAGCCATATCCGTTACAGACGGCCCAAAGGAAATCGTTCATTGACATCAAGTCGGCCCAAGACTAGATTTTCGCCTGAATTCTCAAGACTCAAATCAAAGGCCTGTCCGCCGTTTTCAACGAAGCATATGAAGATTCTTGTTTTGACTGCGCCTGAGGTTGAAGAGCTTCTATCAATGAAAGACTGCATCGAGGTAATGGCTGATGCTCTGGCTGCGCTGGCGCGTAACGAAGTTGACCTCCCGCTCCGATCAGTACTGCGACCAACTAATGCCGATGGGCTGATGGCCATGATGCCAGCGTATCGCCAGGGAAAAGCGAAGGCTTTCGGTCTCAAAGCGATCTGCGTATTTCCGGAGAATCCTCGCCTCGGGAAAGACGCACATCAGGGCTTTGTGATGCTGTTTAGTGGTGAGACTGGCGAACCCCTGGCCCTTATGAACGCTTCAGCAATCACGGCCATTCGTACGGCAGCCGTGTCAGCGTTGGCCACTCGTCTGCTCGCGCGCGAAGATGCTTGCGAACTGGCCCTTATCGGTTCAGGCGTCCAGGCTCGCACTCACCTGTCCGCAATTTCCTGCGTCCGTCGGTTAAGGCGAGTTCGTGTGACCAGCAGGAATCACGAGCATGCTAGACAGCTTGCAGCGGAGATGAAGGATCGATTCCCTTTTCCGATCGTGCCGCTGCAGAGCGTCGAAGAGAGTGTCCACGCAGCAGATCTAATCGTGACAGCGACTACCTCGCCGGAACCGGTGTTGAGGCGCGAGTGGATCTCTCCCGGAACTCACATAAATGCAGTTGGCACCTACTCGGCCGCGGCCCGTGAAGTGGATGGAGCCACGATGGCCGCAGCTCGCATCTTTGTCGACCGTCGTGAGTCGGCCCTAAATGAATCGGGTGACTACGTCCTCGCTGCCAGGGAAGGACTGATTGGACCGGAGAGCATTCTCGCTGAAATCGGCGAAGTATTGATTGGCGAAAAGAACGGACGAACAGCAGCGGACGAAATTACTCTCTTCAAATCACTCGGCCTGGCGATCGAAGACGTTGCGTCGGCACAATATTTATTGAGCAAGGCCCAAAAGGACAGTCGGGGCACCTGGATCGACTTCTGACCCTTGCTCACAACTCTCAATCACTTTTTGCGATTCCGCGGTTGCCCGAAAGGAGACCACCATGACTGAGGAGTTCATGAATGCCGCCACGAAGGGTGATGTGGCGAAAGTCAAAGAGATGCTGAAAACTACGCCGACCTTAGCCAGTGCTAAGGACGAAAAAGGCACGTCCGTAATACTGAAGGCAACTTATTACGGCCAGAAGGACGTGGTCCAGGTATTACTCGCAACCGGAGTTGAGCTCAACATCTTCGAAGCCGCGGCAACTGGGCAGACCATGCGCGTGCAGGAATTGATCAGCCAGGATAAGTCTCTGGCCAACTCGTTCGCAGCGGATGGTTTCATGCCCCTTGGCCTTGCTGTTTTCTTCGGTCATCCGGAAACGGTTGAACTATTACTAAGCGCTGGCGCCAACGTAAACGCAACCACGAGAGAGACAATGAAAGTTACGCCATTGGCGTCCGCCGCGGCCGCGGGCCAGCTCGGAATCGCGCGAGTGTTAATTGCCCACGGGGCAAACGTAAACGCGCAGGCAGAAAACGACTTCACCCCATTGCACGAGGTAGCTGCCCGCGGCGACCTTGAGTTTGCCACCCTGCTGTTGGACCACGGGGCCGACATCAATGGCAGAACTAAAGACGGAAAGACGCCACTGGCTTTCGCGGAGGAGCACAAGCAGACAGCGATGTTGAAACTTCTGCGCGATAAGGGAGGAAAATCTTAGAATAGACCCACGCCGAAGCTAGTCTGGTACGCGTACCAGAGCCCAAAACAGATGCTCAGTACGGCAGCGATAGTCTGTAAGCGATTATGAAAAGTGGTGAGATTTCTTGAGGTGAGCGCGAACGGCAAACCGATCAAACCGGACATCAACAGCATCCCTACGATTGAACCTAAGCCGAAGATTGCCAGGTAGAGCAGACCGACCCACGTCGAACGGATCTGCGTTAACACCAGCAGCGTCAACGCACCTGAACCAGCGAGGCCATGCATGACACCGATAAGCACGGGCTTGATGCCGATCCTGGATACCGCGTGGGAGTGGGACGACGCAGAAGCAGGCTCGTGCCTGGTTTCTTTCTCGTGAAAGTGAACGTGAACATGCGCCAGGTCATCGTGAATATGCTTGTGGACGTGGACTTCGCTTCCCTTGCGCAACACCCGCCAGAGTGCAGCAGCACCCAGGCCGATGATCATTAGCGCCACCCCGAACTCCAACCAACTGCTAACTCTTTCCGGGATGGCTGTGCGCAAAAACAAGACGAGCCCTCCGGTAACCAGCAGAGCGGCCGTATGACCAGCACCCCAAAGTGCTCCCACGAGCGCCGAACGCCAGACACTCTTGTGCTGACTAACAATGGTGGTGACGGCGATAACGTGATCCACTTCCGTGGCGTGTTTCAGGCCGAACACCAGGCCGACGCCAAGGATTGCGATGGTACTCAGTGAACCAAGTGTTTCTAACATATGCGTGGTAGCTGCTCGCCCACGAGCATATCAACAATACGCGTCCCGCCAAAGCCCGTACGCATCGACACAATGCCTTGGGGTTCAGCCTTCACGTCACCGATTATGCAAGTCTCACGGCCGTTGCGATGCAACTGCATTCTAGCCACCAGCGGCTCCGCCAACTCCGGCGCCACCACTGCCACTAACTTACCCTCATTCGCGACGTACAACGGGTCGAGGCCGAGTATCTCGCAGGCACCTTTCACTTCTTCTCGTACCGGAATCTGATCCTCAGCAATCTCGATACAGACTTCGGCACTCAAAGCGATCTCGTTGAGCGTAGTGGCGAGTCCGCCGCGAGTTGGGTCTCGCAGGCAGTGCAAGCCATTTAAGAGGGATCTGGACCCAGCCTCATCGATCATGCTGGCTACCAGGGAGTGTAGCGAAGCGCAATCACTCTCAATGTCTGTCTCCAACTCCAGTTCACCGCGAGCGATCATGACCGTTGTGCCGTGATCGCCCAGCGTGCCACTGAGAATCACTTTGTCGCCAGGTGTGGCGCGCGCGGCTGAAAGGTTGAGCGGCGCCTCGACAACTCCGATACCGGAGGTGTTGATAAAAATCCGGTCAGCACTGCCTTTCTGCACAACCTTAGTATCACCCGTAACAATGCTCACGCCGGCTTCAGCCGCCGCGTCACGCATGGAGGCGAGAATGCGCTGCAACTCTTCCAGGGCCATTCCTTCTTCGAGGATGAAAGCGGCGGAAAGATACAATGGTCGCGCACCACTCATCGCCAGATCGTTAACAGTGCCGGTGATTGCCAGTTTTCCGATGTCGCCCCCAGGAAAGAATATCGGGGACACGACGTATGAATCGGTCGTGTAGGCCAGTCTTGTTGAGGAATGTTCCCTTTTGTTTGTCTCGTCATCCTGGAAAAGGTCGATAACGGCCTGGTCCTCGAGGCGCTCGAGCACGGGGTTGCGGAAGTACTCGAGAAATAGACCTTCAATCAACTCGTGCATTGCTCGGCCGCCGCTGCCATGGGCCAGCGTGATGTGCGTATCGTGCAATTTATGCTTTCGCCGTCTAGCCTTTTCGACTCGCGCAAACAGTGGAGATGGCTGGAAGGACATGGGATTTCTGATTGCCGATTTTTGATTTTTGATTTGCTGCTACGTAGCGGCTCTGGCTCCCGGTCTTTGGCCTTTGTCCTTTGGTCCTGGCTTTGGTTTTTGACTTTGGTCCCCTTGAGATCTGAGATCTTAGGATCTGAGATCTCAAGGGACAAAGGACGAAGGCCAAAGACCGAAGGCCAAAAGCCTACTGCGTCGCCCTCGCAGCGGACCGCTCCGCAATCTTCGACAGCCTGCCGAAATTGTAATACGCCGCACACGCCCCCTCGGACGATACCATGCATGACCCGATCGGTGTTTCCGGGGTGCACGCCGTACCAAACACCTTGCACTCCCAGGGCTTCTTAACGCCCTTCAAAATCTCGCCACACTGACAAGCTTTAGGATCAGCGATCCGCAGACCCGGTACGCTAAATCGCAATTCCGCGTCAAACTGCGCATACCTGGCTTGCAACTTCATCCCGCTGTGAGCAATCGAACCAAGTCCGCGCCATTCAAAATATTCACGTGGCTCAAAAACCTCCGCTAACACTGTCAGTGCTCTCCGATTCCCTTCCCGGTAAACCACTCGCGCATATTGATTCTCAACTTCCGCGCGACCTTCAACGATCTGCTTCACAATCATGTAAACCGATTGCAGCACGTCAAGCGGTTCGAAGCCGGTAACCACCAGGGGCTTTCCATAATCACGGGGCACAAATTCATAACAACGCGTGCCAATTACAGTGCTAACGTGACCTGGTCCAACAAATCCATCAAGCTGCAGATCGGGCGAGTCGAGCATCGCTTTCAATGCCGGGATGATCGTGATGTGATTGCAAAACACACTGAAGTTGTCAATCTTATCCTTCGCCGCCTGCAGGATAGTCATTGCCGTTGAAGGAGCAGTAGTCTCGAAGCCCAAGCCAAAAAAGACAACCTGCCGGGCTGGATTATTCCTGGCGATTTTGAGCGCATCAAGCGGTGAATAGACCATGCGCACGTCCGCACCTTTCGCCTTCGCCTCGAGGAGGCTAACCTTTGAACCAGGCACGCGCATGGCGTCACCGAACGTGGTGAAAATAACCTCGGGTTGTTGGGCGATCGAAATCGCATCGTCAACGCGACCCAGCGGGATCACGCAAACGGGACAACCTGGCCCATGAATCATCTCGATGTTTTCTGGCAACAGATCTTCGATCCCGTACTTGAAAATCGTATGCGTGTGTCCGCCGCAGACCTCCATCAATTTCAACGGCTGCTTAGTTAACCCCGCGATCTTCGTAGCCAACGTAACTGCCAGATCACTCTGCCTGTATTCGTCAATAAACTTCATCTTGCTAACCTCTCGACACGACAGACCACTCTACTATGCCCTGAGTTGCTCTCCTCTATTCCGCTCCGCGTTCGTCTGTCTTCCCCTGTGGCTCTAACAATGACTTATGCCCCAGGAATGTGTGCACCATGTCCCACATAATGTGGTAAAGCGTCACGTGTGTCTCCTGGATTCGGTGAATACTGGCGGTAGGTACCGTCAAACAGTAATTCACCAGTCCGCCTACCGATAGCTCCGCCATCTCTCCCCCCTCGCTGCCCGCGAGGCCAATTGTGATCAGGTTCATCCGGCGGGCCGTGGCAAAGGCATGGAGCAAGTTCTTTGAGTTTCCACTGGTTGAGACAGCCAACAAAACATCGCCCGCATTACCTAACGCGATAATCTGGCGGGTGAAGACATCGTCAAAGCCAACATCATTCGCTACA
>DATFRK010000761.1:0-2729 GCA_035263325.1 Pyrinomonadaceae bacterium
GCAAAACGAAGCAGCTCGATCCGCACATTTCGCGCAAGGCGGGGGATGATGTAGAGCGCCCCGATCAGCGCCAGCACAAGGGAAATGGCAGCGGCTATCGCAGCAAGATGTGTACTTTGCTGGTCGGCGGCGACCGAACTCAATAGTGCGATTACAAACGCCAGTCCCAAAAAGAAGACTGTGATAAAGAAATCGCGCCAAGCTTGCCGGTTCATACTACCTCATAGCGGCACGTTGACGGTTTTAAGTATTTCCTGAAGTGCCGCCTGTGATTCGTCCGATCGCCGCAAGCCTGTTGAATACCTTGAATTCACTACAATCCTGTGGGCGAAAGTGGGAACGACCAGGCGTTTGATATCGTCGGGGATTACGAAGTCGCGGCCCTCGACATAAGCTAGCGCCTGGGCTGCGTGATAGAGGGCGAGGCTACCGCGAGGGCTCACGCCAAGATCCAGAATATCGGCGTCGCGGGTTGCCTGCACAATACGGATCAAATAATCGATCAGCGCCTCGTCAACCATTACATCACGTACTTCGCGCTGCAGCTCAAGAACCCCTTCGCTGTGCATTACCGGCACAACCCGGTCTACAGCTGAGTTCAGAGTCTGTTCGCGGAGGATCGTCTTTTCATCTTCCGAGTCCGGGTAACCCATCCGCAAACGCATCATAAAACGGTCAAGTTGCGACTCGGGCAATGGATAAGTGCCGTGGTGTTCGATGGGGTTCTGAGTAGCCAAAACTATAAACGGCTGCGGCAACTGATACGTTTCCTGCTCGACGGTTACGTGCCCTTCTGCCATCGCTTCGAGCAAAGCGGATTGCGTTTTAGGGGTTGAGCGGTTGATCTCGTCCGCGAGCACTACGTTGGCGAAGATCGGACCCGATTTGAACTCGAACATGCTGGTGCGTTGATTGAAAACCTCGAGCCCGAGGATATCCGAAGGCAGCATGTCGGAAGTGAACTGAATACGCTGAAACGTACAGTCAAAGCTGCGGGCGAGAGTCTGGGCTAGAGTGGTTTTGCCCACGCCGGGAACATCTTCGATAAGCAGGTGACCGCCGGCGAGCAGTGTAACCAGCGCGAGCTCCACCACATCTGATTTGCCGTGGATTACAGATTCAATTGTGGATTGGAGTTGCTCCAGCTTCCCGGCAGTCGTGATCACTAAGTCGGTCCTCGATCAAGATTTGGGCGCTAAATCAATCTAACATAAATCAAATGGGGAAGTAAGGTTAACTTCCGTGAGGAGCGGGGATATTTGCGTGTTGGTTTTGAAAAGCACCATCAGAAGTCTCAGGCTCCTGGTGAAAATTAGACTGCTTTTTCTGAAACGTTTCTTGGCGAACAACGGTTCAAATTTTTCCCGGTGAGGAGACACAGGTACGCGGGACTTTGCTTGCGGACTTTTTAGGACCGGTTAATATTGATGTCGTCCGGTTCAACTCTGATCCTATCGTGGACTCGTAATATCTTTCGGCCAGTAGCTACAGTCAAAGGGTTCCATGCACTTGAAGAGAACACCTGAGAATCGCTTGTTTCTGGCAACCCTGGGAGCTTCGTTGCTTTTGTTAATACCTCCGCCTGCCGCGTTAACTCAAACTGAAGCAAGTCTGCCGCCTTTGCCTGCCCCCGGAAAGTTGATTGACGTTGGAGGATGGCGTCTCCACCTCAATTGCACTGGCGAAGCACAAGGGTCTCAGCCAACCGTCATTCTTGAAGCGGGCAAAGGTGACTTCTCAGTTGAGTGGAGCCTCGTTCAACCGCAGGTCGCAAAGTTTGCGCGCGTGTGTTCATACGACCGAGCGGGCGACGGTTGGAGTGAACTTGGACCGCACCCGCGCACTTTTCATCAGATCGTCTACGAGCTGCATACGCTCCTTGAAAAAGCGAACGTGAAGGCGCCGCTGGTGCTTGTCGGTCATTCTTATGGGGGCTGGCTGGTGCGTCTTTATGCCTCTACTTATCCAGCCGACGTCGTCGGTATGGTTCTCGTTGAGTCGGGCGCTGACAATCCCTGGCGTATGATGCCAGATGGCAAGCTTGTACGTGCATCGGAGCTGGCCAGAGGTGTGCCAATTCCGGCAGTGAAGGTATCCAATCCGCTACGTGTAAGCGAGATACCACCGAGTGCTCTAAGTCAGATGAGAGCCGACATGCCGAAGGCTGTCGCTGAGGCGAACGATCCTCCTCGAGACAAGCTTCCGAAGGACGCTCAGCGGATGCGCAGCTGGGCGTTGGGGCAAATCGGACACGTCGCCGCCGCGGTGAATCCGTTCGAAAACGAAGAGCTTGCCGGCTTGCTGGCTGAAGGAGCAAGAACAACGCAGCCGCTAATTGAAATGCCTTTGATCGTTTTGACGAGAGGTATCTCTGAGAAAGAGGGTCCGGAGGGGGAGGCTTTCGCGGCGGAGCACCGGCGTGAACACGCGGCGCTGGCATCGAAGTCACGCAAAGGCAGACTGGTCGTTGCAACGCGCAGCGGACACCACATCCAACTCGATGAACCGGAGCTCGTAGTGAAATCGATAAACGAAGTGTTGTCAGCAGTGAAGCGATGAGTTGTGCGCAAGCATACCAGCGCGAGAGTACTGCGCGGTTCTGGATACCATCAGGCTTCAGAGAGTGTCCAAAAAGTAGTAAATCCCACCGACGGCAGAGACTGTGCGAAAAGTCCAAATCCCACCCACGGCAGTGGGTGGATAGTTCAGGTCCGGACCTACAGAGGCAG
>DATFRK010000762.1:0-6627 GCA_035263325.1 Pyrinomonadaceae bacterium
GGATTGAGCGCTCTTGTGGCTGCCTTTGGCGCCGAGATGCTGCAGCCTGACGGCACGCTGGACCGACCGCGAATGGCCGCTCTCGTCTTTGCCGATGAGAATAAACGGCAACAGCTCAACGCGATCCTTCACCCCTTCATAATTGCGCGCCAAGACGAAATAATGCGGGAATGGGAAGTCAGAGACCCCCAGGGCATTGGTCTGGTTGACGCGGCGCTTATGATTGAATCTGGCGGTTACAAACGCTTCGACAAGTTAATTGTCGTGCACTGCCGGCCTGAGATTCAACTCGAACGCTTAATGCGCCGTGATGGCTTCTCGCGAGAACAGGCCGAGCAGAGAATTGCTTCGCAAATGTCCCAGGAAGACAAACAGAAGTTTGCCGACTACTTGATTGATACTTCTGAAGGGTATGAAGCCACTCGCGATCGTACCCGCGCTGTGTTCCAGGAACTAATTCATATCGTCGGGAAGAATTGATGACTCGCAACAACCGCGCGGTTGGATCACCGCATCGCGATCGCACCATTCAACGTCGTGGCAAACTTGTGCGTTTGCTGGTAGGTGCCTCGCTCGTCGCTATCTTGTCACTGTCACTGTTGGGATGTTTTGGCGTCGCCGACCCGGCCACGTACTACGGCAAAGTGGTTGTCCCACGAGCACAACAGTTTCGCTGGAGTGACGGAGGCTTACCGCAAACCTTTGATCCAGCCTTTGCTGCCGCCCCGCCGGACACCGACGCCGTGCGCGCTCTGTTTGAAGGCTTAACCGACTATGACCCCAAGACCTTAACCGCAGTGCCGGCGGTTGCAACTCGTTGGGAATCGTCCGGAGATGGACGTACCTGGACGTTTTACCTGCGAGATGACGCTCATTGGTCAAATGGCGATAAAGTCACCGCCCATGATTTCGTAAAGTCGTGGGAACGGACCATCAAGATCGGGCCGTTGGCGCCTCACACCGAGTTACTCAATAACATCGAAGGAGCAACCTCGCCCACAAAACCTGCAGACAAGGTCCAGAATGATTCCGCGCCAGCGCCGCTGCGCCGTTTCGGCGCTGAAGCCGTTGACGATCACGTACTGCGGGTGAGACTGCAAAGTGGAGATGCGAACTTTCCCGCCCTGGTGGCCCACCCGGTATTCCGACCCGTTAAGGTTCCAGAGTCTGAACCAACAAAACGACTGGGTGCGTCGAACCTGATTTCTAATGGCGCCTTCCTGCTAGCGAAAAGCGACAATCAAAGTGTGCTGCTGGAACGGGCGCAAACGTATTGGGATGGCGCTTCAGTAGCTCTTGACCGGGTGGAGTTTGTGAACACGCCGAACGCGGAAGACGCTTTGGCGGCATATCGCTCCGGCGAAGTTGATGCTGTGTCGAGTGCTCCATTTGAGCCATTGGCGCTTAAACTGTTGACCCCGTACAAGGATTTCCGACGCTCGACCTTTGGAGCGCTCACCTATTACAGCTTCAACACAACCCGTCCGCCATTCGATGACGTTCGGGTGCGCGAAGCTCTGGCGATTTCGATTAACCGCGAACGCGTCAGCCGCGACGACCTGGGCGGCGCCACTGAACCTGCCGGTAAGTTCCTGCCCGAAGTGGCGCCATCTGACAAACCGGTAGTGGACAACAGCGAGTTGTTGCAGGAAGACGTGCGTAAGGCGAGAGAGCTATTGGCGGAAGCTGGCTATCCCGATGGACAGAATTTTCCTGTGGTCCGCCTGCTTGTAAATCGCAACGATCAGCAAAGGATCGTGGCGCAGTCGATCGCCCAGATGTGGCGCAGTGCTTTGAATATCGATACTGAAATCATCATTAAGAACTGGGATGAGTACGAAGCGATTGTGAAGGCGGGCGACTACGATGTGGTGCGACGCGGTATGGTAATGCAAACAACAGATGAGTTGACGAATCTCCGGTTACTTTTTCCCGCAGAGTCGCGTGCGGAAGCAGCCCAGCCACCAGACCCAACAGAGGCCCGCGAAGCCTCCGCTCGCCCGGGTGGTGCCGTTCTTGAACGGACTCCGGAACTAGCCCTGGTGGAGTCTGAGGCCCAGGCACTTAAAGAATTAAAAGCCATGCCGATCTATTTCGCCTCTTCCTACGCCCTGGTAAAGCCCTACGTATCCGGGTTTGATGCAAATCTTCTCGGAGTGCCATCTCTGAAGAAAACCCGTATCGAAACTGGTTGGACTGAGCGGAAACCGTGATCATTCCTGACAGCCCACAAGCACGGGAGTCTGCGGCCAGGATCATCTCGAGTGGCGGTGTGATTAGTTTCCGGACGGACACGTTCTACGGCCTCGGAGCCGATCCCTTGAATGAAGCCGCAGTCTTGCGCATTCGAGAATTGAAGGGCCGAGACGACCGGAAACCGATCCTGCTTTTGCTCGCCGATGTGAGGGAAGTAGATCGTTTCATCGCCGTCAGGTCGCCACTGTTTACTCAACTGGCTGAACGATTCTGGCCGGGCCCGCTCACCATTGTTGACACTGCGAGCGAGTTGCCTGATGCGCTGACAGCACAAAGCAAAACAATTGGCGTACGTCTGCCAAACGACGAAACAGTAAGAACGCTGGTGCGCTGTTGTGGGGGCGCCCTGACCGCTACCAGCGCAAATACTTCAGGCAGTCCGCCGGCAGCCACGGCACAAAGTGTTGCTGACTATTTTGGAGAAACTGTCGATCTGATCGTCGACTGTGGTGAATCAACTCTGCTGGAACCCTCAACAGTTGTGGATGTGAGCACAGGAGTGGTGCAAATAGTGCGAGCTGGGGCAGTGCCGGCAATTGAAATTCAAGCGGTCATTGACGACGCGGGCAAATCTAATCGCCCGCACCATCGATAGAAGCGCGGATTTCGCCGACAAACCGGTCAGTGCTCTTAATGCTTTGCAGGACTACGAGCAGTGCTTCCGAAGGAAAGCCCGATTCGAGCGTGAAGGTGTAGCCGGCAAATGCGTCTCCCGCCTGGTCAACCCCCCAGAATAAGAAATTACGGTCACTGAAATTGAGTAACTGTCTCATTAAGAGGTTTGGATTCTTGGCCCGCTCGACATTGATATACTGTCCTTTGTAATGCGGGTAAACACGGAAACCGATCGTTTCATCCTCGGTTACACTGACCACAACCTCGAGTGAGTCAGCAGTAGTCAACCCTTCCTTCATAGTGCCCACAAAGTTATAGGGTTCTTTTGTTGACTGGGTGAAGGTGATATTGACGTCCTTGCGTTTTCCTGCAGTCTCGAGCAATTGGCGCAACTTGTCTCGAGTCTCGTCACGCTTCGTAGGTTTAGTCTGTCCGTGTGTGGCAGCTTGACCGAGAGCGGTTCCGGCGAAAGCGATGAGAGAGAGTGCGAATGCCGTCAAGAGGAAAAGCCGTTTCATTACCCCGCCTCCAAATAGGCTACTTCGTGACAGTAAGATTTCTGATGAAGCTCCAGTCGCCGCTGGCGTTCACTTGAATGTTGCCCACGTTCTTACGCGCAATGACAATGTTTGCCTGGTACCACAAGGGGAAGACTGGTAAGTCACGACTCACTATCTCCTGGATCTTTTTGTAGAGCTCTGCTGCCTTTTGCCGATCCCGGGTGTTCACTGCTTCTTCGAGTAATGCGTCAAGCTCCTTGTTGCTGTAACGGCTGCGATTGCGTGAGGCTCTGGTCTCACTTGGTATCTCAGAGGTGGCAAACAAATCCTTGAAGAAAATCGGATCCTGGTTACCGCCGACCCACTGGCTATAAAAGATCTGGAAATTACCGCGGCGTACTTCATCGAAAACCGTGTTTTGCTCAGGGGTCAAAATCTCCACTGGAATGCCCACCGCTTTCAGGTAATTCTGAATTACCCCAGCATAGTTACGACCCGAGATGCTGCTACCAGAAACCTTATAGATGATTGGCTTTTGGAAGCGCATTTGCGGCCCGTCACCATCGGGGTCCTTGAAGCCAGCCTCATCCAGAAGCTTCTTCGACATGGCGGGATCAAAGGTGTAAGTCGTGCCTGGTGTAAAAGCCCACGATTCTTCTGGCAGGATCGAATGCGCCAGTTTACCGAACCCGAGCAGCAGGTTCTTGATCATGCTCTCGCGATCGATGGCAAACGCGATTGCCTGGCGAACTTTAACGTTGTCCAGTGGAGGCGAGGTAGTGTTGAAAGTCAATAAGTTTAGGTTTGAACCAGGAAAAGACAACACCTGGAGATTTGGATCCTGGGCCAACAACTTCACCGCGTCGGGCGAAAGACTTGTCGGTAAGGGGGCGATATCTACGCGTCCCGCGCGCAGTTCGGCTTGCAACGCGTTCATGTCCGAGATTACGCGTACGCGCACAGACTGGATTTGAGCTGGTCCTTCCCAGTAATCGGGGAAAGCGTCGAGATCGACGACCTGTTGCGAGTTGTCGTAGCTAACAAACTTGAATGGCCCGGTGCCGAGGGGGTGTGTCTTTTGCGATTCGTAACTGTCTTTAGGAATGATGGCAATGGGAACGAGATTCGACAACAGGCCGACCCATGGTTTCGTGAGTGTTACCACGACAGTCTTGGCATCAGGGGCTTCGACGCTCTTGATGTAGCTCCGTTTTTGATCGCCTGTACCTTCAAAAAAGCTGGCTGATTTCGCGAAACTGCTGGCGAAGACCAGGTCGAGTGTGTACTTAACGTCGGCCGAGGTCAGGGGGCGGCCGTCATGAAATTTCACACCGTCGTGAAGCGTGAAGGTGTAGCCGAGGCCGTCAGCAGACGTTTTGATGTCGGAGGCAAGTTCACCAACGTAGTCAAATTTTTCGTTTTTCTTGACCAGGGAATTAAAGATTAAGGTACGAACGCGTTCACTGGCGGCATCGACTGATGGTGAGCCAATAGGATCAATAGTGCGTACGTTGTCACCCAGAGCGATAACGAACGCATTACTACGACGCCTGCAACCGGTGGAGATTAGTGCCAGCACCAGAAACAGAAGGAGCAGGGCGGACTTAAGGCTCACTTGATAGTGCCTCCGTAGGTGTAGTTGAGTTTCTGATTGAGGGCGAGGATCTCGCCGGACAGAGTTTGATAACGCTGGCGGTCGAGCGGTAGTGGTGGTTGCACCATGGACTTGATTGCCGCGATGCGTTTCAGCGACTCATTTATTCTCTCCTGGGTGATCTTTCCTTCCCTGGCGGCGGCAAGCAAGGCACGATAGCCACGCTGAATCTTTTCCGGGCTGGCGCAGATCAGCATCATGTCTTCTCCGGCATCGAATGCTCTAACGACCGCATCTTCGATCTCGCAATGCCGCGAAATCGCCCCCATTTCGAGATCGTCAGTAACGACAAGGTGCTGATAACCCAATTCCTTCCGCAGTAGTGTGGTGACGATGTTGTGATTCAGCGAGGCTGGCTCCAACAGGCCGCCGGTTACTTCCTGCCTGATGTCAATGTTGGGAAACCCACCATGGCTGACCATTACGCAGCGCACGCGATCATCACGACGTTGAAACAGTTCGATGTACGGGGCCAGATCCTGGGCAATCAGATCGTCGTGCGACAACTTCACGATGGGCATTTGCTCGTGTGAATCAACTTCGCCCGCTCCAATCCCGGGAAAGTGCTTCAGACAGCCAAAGCAGCCGCTTCCCTGCAGGCCACGCATGTAGACCGTGGTGTAACCCAGGACCTCGCCGGGCGAGCGACCGTATGAGCGCGAGTAGAGACCGTTTGAAAGCAGGTCGCGGTCGTCGGTCATGATTGACATCACCGGAGCGAAGTTGATGTTGAAGCCAAACATTCGCAGCACTTCACCGGTAACACGGCCTAGTGATCGGGCTGCGGCCAGATCGCCATGCTGTCGAATCGTGCGGGCGGAGGGCATCGGGGTGAAAATCTTCCGCAGCCGGTCGACGAGTCCTCCTTCCTGATCGATCCCGAAAAGCGCAGGAGTGTGCAATCGCTCGCTGACGTCGTCCAGCAGGGACCGGAGCTGCTCCGGCGCAGCGACGTTACGCCCGAAGATAATGACGCCACCCGGCTGCACTTCATCGATTAAGGCTCGTGCCGTGTCGTCAAGATCCGTACCCGGTAGACCGATGAAGAAGAATTGTCCGATTTGTTGTTCGAAGGGAAGTGAAAGAAGTGGATCTACTGTCATTGATTGGTAATGATACCCCGTAGCTTAACTAGAGTCCGGGCAGTGTAGCATGTCGAAGCGCGAAATTCAGTCACCAGATGCCTCAAAATCTTCCCTGTTTATCTTTGTCGGGTTATTTAGTATAAGGAATTCATGCCGCGCGAAATCACCGATCGAGCTCGCGTTACAGAAGCAGTCAGGAACCTCGCCCCCACCGCGGAACTCTTCGAGGAACAAAACGGTAGACAGAAGTACGGTACGGACCTGGAAGTAATCGTCCAGGGGCGTGACTATGGCAACGGTAAACAGGTCGGGCCGTACGTTCGCCTCCTTACTTACGAGGCAGGCGAGGAGATCATGCGCCAGGGCGAATGGGGAGGCAACACCTTCTACATTGCAGTAGAAGGTACGCTTGACGTCTATGTAACCGATAACGGTGGTCCAGGGCGGAAGATAAGTCAGCTACAGCCCGGGACCTGTTTCGGTGAGATGGCTTTGCTCGCAGGTGTGGAGAGAAATG
>DATFRK010000763.1:0-9024 GCA_035263325.1 Pyrinomonadaceae bacterium
AACGTCGCCAGCGCCCATCGTGCCGATGAGATGTAGCACTAGCATCATTACGAATGCGGCCACAAAACCGCTGAGACTCGTCAAAAGGCCGGCCCAACCTGAGAAAAACGTGTTAATGCTTAGCCCACCAATTAGAGTGACAAGTACCAGCTTATTGGGAATGCGACGGTAGTTCACATCCATGTAGGAGATGGCGATTGCCAGCGATACAAGGAGAATTTCGGTCGCTAGGTTGTATGGAGCAAGCACTACGAGTCCTCTCAAGAAACTATTTCTGCAATTGAAAATGTACTTAGAATTTAGCTGAAGGAGTTTGACGGGCGGGCCAGTTGGAATTTCATTTGCTAGCCCGTCAAACTCATTTGTATTGAGACCGTCAACGTGACGGTCGACTTGCCCGAGTTACTTTTGGCTCGCGGCTGACGTGAGCCGATCTGTGATCGCAGTGGCCCATCCGCCATTGCTCGCATAGATAATTGCTGCAGCAGCAGCAATAAGGCCTGCAATGAACGCATACTCGATCGTTTCCAAACCGGACTCGTCCTTGATGAAGTTCATGATTCTTTTCATTTTGATTTGCTCCTAATTTTTATTGGTTAAGGGTTATGCTCGAATCCGAAAAACCTTCTTCGAGCAATTCTTGATTGCAACTAAAGTGCAGGCGTCATCTCAGGAAACCTGAGTGATCCCTTCCTGCCGATCACGGCAACACTTCACGGTGCGTCCTCCCCAGTGCAACGCTGGTGCCACAATTCCGCGATATCTTTGCAAGTAGTCTTTCTGTGAAGGCTAAGTCTTGTCACATTCCTGAGTTAAAGAATGTGAAAAAGAGACCTGGTGACGTGAGGGGGAGAAAATGTGATCTGGGCAGCTGCTCGCCAGCGAGCAGTTGCGGTAGAACGCAACGCTCAACTCAAACCATTCGCAGGTTACACAGATCACGCAGATTAGTTAGTTAGATAGTGTAGTAGAGCAGGATTCTATTGTGGTGTGAGGTCTTGTTTAAGTGGTGCCTCTCGGCATCGAACGGGGATCGGCCAGTATCCTGGCAGTTATTTTAAAGAAGAATCTGCGTAATCTGCGTAATCGGTGGATTGTTCTTAGGATCTGCTCGAGAACATCTGAAGGCCGTCGAGTTGTTCCTCTTGCAGGAACTTGACTGCCATGACACCGTACTGCTTGAGTCGTCGGTAGAGTTTGCTGCGATCGATTCCCAACGCCGCCGCCGTTCGCACCTGGTTGCCGCCGAATTGCTTCAACACTGAGAGGATGTAGCGCTTCTCGATCTCAGCCAGGGGCACGGTGTCGTTCATGTAAGCCTGGAGTAGTTGCTGCAGATCGTCGCCGTCCGTACGCAACTGTGCCTGCAACAACTCCGGAGGCAGGTCATCGACATCCAATTTCTCTCCCAGGCCGATGGCCACTGCATACTCGACCACATTCTCAAGCTCGCGAACGTTTCCCGGCCAGGGATACTCATTCAGTACGCGCATCGCTTCAACGGAGAATTGACGGGGAGTCTGCTGTTGTCGTTCCGCCTTGAGACGCAGGAAATGATCAACCAGCAATTTTACGTCACCAGTGCGGGAGCAAAGTTCGGGTAACTGTAGCGGCAGTACGCGCAAGCGATAATAAAGATCAGCCCGAAAACGACCCGCCGCAACTGCCTGGGCCAGATCACAATTCGTCGCCGAAATAACCCTTACATCCACAGCGATGTTGGCGCGGGCACCGATGCGACGAACTGTGCGCTCCTGCAGCACGCGCAGCAACTTCGCCTGGGCGGAGAGGTTCAGCGCGTCAACTTCGTCGAGAAAGAGAGTTCCACCCGAGGCTTTTTCGAACAGGCCGCAGCGATTCTCATTGGCGCCAGTAAATGATCCCCGCTGATGCCCGAAGAGTTCGGCTTCGATTAGTGTTTCCGGAATGGCAGAGCAGTTGATGTCGACAAAGTCACCGTTGTGGCGCGTGCTCTGATCGTGGATCGCCCGGGCGACCAGCTCTTTGCCTGTGCCGGTGGCTCCGGTAATCAATACCGAAGAGTCGGTAGGGGCTACTCTTTCGATAACGGAAAAGAGCTTTCTCATCGCCGGCGACTGCCCCACGATGGTCGGTCTCATTCCGAGTTTGTTAGAGGTTATTACGCTGTCAAAACGTCTTTCGTAACCTACAGGGGTACTAATCATAAATTCTCTAAAGCTTGAGCCCTGATCTCCCTTTGAAACCTGCGACCCACGGATTCTGACGTGGTTGGCGCAGATCTACTCCTAGACGCCGGGTAATACTCAGACGCCTTGCGGAAGAACCGTAACCGCGTTGCTGCAATGAAACCGCAGCAATTGGCTACCAGGGCTTAATTGAAGAGGTTACGGGGAAAGACAAGAACCGTTAGCGCGGGGACGCCGGGGAAGGTCATGTCAGTCCCAAGTTGCCTCAGAACGCCTCGAAAAAACCTCCATCTTTGGCTTACAGCTGCCAAAGATGCGGGCGAAGCAACTTTGGACGGGTAAAGCGGATTGGGGGTAGTGCAAAAACGCGGCAGACGATATCAGAAGAGTCGCTATAACGCAAATGCTCGCGAAATATAATTTTTCTGCAAGAAAGGAAAGGGAACCGGAGCGACAGCGACCGGATGTTACTACGCTCTCAGATCTCGAGTTGACTCTCACATCCGGTCGCTGCCGCTCCGGTTCTCTATTGGGATTGTTCGTAAGCTAGCAGTGGTTTGACATCAAGAATGGGTGTGCCGTTCAACGCTTCAAGATTTCGCACTTGAACTTTGCCACTCTCGATCGAGAGGATCTCAACCACATGCAGCCCGATAGGATTGGGTCGATCTGCTGAGCGGGTACTGAAAACTCCGCGCTGGGGATTGTTGATGTCATCGCGTGGATGCACTCGTAACACGTCTCGCTCCGCACGATCGAGCCAAGTCAGCACAATCACCTGGTTGCCGGGTTGTAGTCCGTCGAGACCTTCGATCACAATTGGGTCGAATACGAGCCACGCATCCGGAGAACCTTCAAAGCCCTGTTTCGGCGCCGAATCTCTGTCTACCAGCGGAGACTCGACTTTTCCTATTGCTACTACTTCGAAATGACTATTGAACATAGCAACCCCCCGCGAATCAAGATACACCAACTGCCGTTGGTGGCATTCGGGATTTCATTAGCCTAATCACGACCCACAGAGTAATATTCACTGCCGTCAACAACTCATTCAGGAGGATCACAACATGCGACGCATTTGCGTTTTCGCGCTTGCTCTGCTCGCAGTCATGTTAGCCCCAACTGCGAACTTCTCTCAGGGGGGCCAGACGGAAACTTCCCGCGGAGTTGCGGGTGGCGGAGTTTCGGTTCCCGGTTGGACCGGAAAAATCGACGCCAAGGAAGAAGCTGCCGGAATGACCCTGAACAGCGCCAAGTTAGAAAAAGAGGGCGCTGGCTTAAAAGTTACTACTGGTCCAGCCGTCACTTACTGGAATCCTGCCAACAAAGCGAGCGGCGATTACACGGTAAAGGCGACCTTCACCGAGCCGAAGTACATGAACCTGAATAACCACCCACATCCTTACGGGATTGTAATTGCCGGTAACGATCTGGGAACAGACCAACAGAGTTACCTTTACTGTGCAGCTTACGGCAACGGCAACTTCATTGTGCGCGGTTTTGGCCCGGCGCCATTTCAAATGAATGGACCACGCGGCGCGGCTGACCCGGCGGTAAACAAAGCTGCCGGCGTAGGTCAACCGGTGACCCAGGAGATTGCATTGTCGGTTAAGGGCGACAAGGTAGAGTGCTCGATCAACAACAAAGTGGTGGCGAGTTACGACAAAGCAGCACTCGTGACTGCGGGTAAATTGAAATCGACGGATGGTGTCTACGGCGTCCGCTTCGCGCACAACACTGAGGCAGTTGTTACGGGATTAAAAGTGACGAAGCCGTAGGACTTTGATAGCGACCGGAAGGCCCGACTCCGCTATGTTGCGTTGGTCTTCCGGTCGCTACGCTCCCGGTTCTCGATTGAGTCAGCCAAAGAGTGTTCTATCAAGGAACCTCAGATCATTTGGATCGTAGTACTTCTTCACCCAATTGTCCGTGGTCGACAAGAACCATCCTGCCTTGACTGCTTGATCCTGTTTTGACGCGGCCTTCACCTTCACTGCCGGCGTCCCGGCTTTGACTGCACTCCGATCCAGGAAGTCGAAGTGGTCCACCAGGGCCAGGGCCTCGAGCGCAAAGATAGTGGCAATCTCCTCGTCGTGAATGGCGATCAGGTTGTCGCCGTTCTCCTCCTCTCCTCCCAGCGCCAGGTTTGAGGAGCCACAATAAACGACTGGCTTCTTGCCGTTGAAACCACAAACGACAAACTTGTGATGTATCTGGTGTCCGGCGCCGATTTGCGGTACCTCGTCAAACGGTGGTGGCAGCTTCGTAGAATTCGGCTTGCCGGAGACCAGCGCCCCAGCTTTGCTGTGCGGAGTGTAGACAAAGATACCTCCGGGTGAGTCGGAAATGCCGTAGGTGAAGATGCGGTCGTCCGCGTGGAGGTTGCGCAGTTCCGGTAAGACTGGTCCAGTTCCTTTGTCCAACCCCATCACCGCAAACAGAATGCTCCCCTTCGGCTCCGTTTTCTCTTGCGTCAGCCGGGTCACCAGGTTATCCAAATTGAGTTTCGCCTGGGCCTCCAAATGCGGAGAGAACGTGATCTCGGTCGTAGGCACGTCTTTGTTCGCGAAGGAAAAGATCTCCTTTGCTTCGTCGCTGTTGGCAAAGGCCTTTGCCTTTACGTCTGTGTTCCACGCGAGGTTGAAGACATCGGCATAAGTCCCGGCAACAACGGGATCGTTGAAAACCAACACGTGGTTGGAATTTACGTAAAGACCAGTCACCGAGAAGTTGGTAGACCCGGTCAAGACCTTGATCGCATTCTTGCCTTTGGAGATTACAAACACCTTGTCGTGCGCGTAACGGCCAAACTTGCCCCGCTTGATCTCCGCTGGCGCTTTGGCCGCTTTGTTGAAGGCAGTCTCAAACTGGTCCTCCGGCTCAGGGTCTTTCGTGTTGTGGTGCAAGCTTGCGTTGTCCACGATCATACGGATGCGACCCTGCGCTGCCAGTTTCAGAAAGATCTTCATCAAGTCAGGTTCATTTAGATCGTAGGCGAAAACGTCGAGGCGCAACTGCTTCTGCTTAAGCACTTCGTTGGCAAGTGCGAAAATCTTGTCCCTCGCAGTAAAGCCTAGCCACTCGTACTCCTGGTCGAAAGTGTAATTTTGTCCTTGTGGGTTTTTTCCCGCTACCGCCGACGTGTCAAAAAGCAGCTGTTTGTTCTTCGGACGAAAGACTCCCTTTGGCCCAAAGTGATGGACAAAGGCCTGCGACTGTACAAAACCTCGCGTAAAGCCGGCCTCCACCTTTCCTTTCGCAAATGGTCTAACGTCAACTTTCACACTGGTGCCGAGTGATTTGTCGATCGGGAGTAGAGAGCTCTGATCGTCAAAATACCTGGGCGTCACGGTGTACTTGTACTCGCCCAGGAAGGGATGGGTTCCTTGCTGCAAGGAGCCAGGTATATGTAGCCAGCGAAATCTGTGTATGGGCGCGTTGAAGCTGGAGTTTGCCGGCAGCTTTGCGTCCTGGGCATGTTTTGCAGGTTCCTCGAAGCGCAGTTGGTTTTGCAGAAAGAATGGCGTCTTTCCTTTAGGTGTTACCTCGATCGTAAAGCCGGCGAGGTTCTTGGTCTTGGCTTTGGGGAGGTTGAAGGCGAGCAGTGTTTTAGCGTCGCCACGGTACGTCTTTACGGACATTCCATTTTTGGGGTTTTTGGTGGCCATCGGGATTACCTCGTGAAGAACTGAAGTCTGGGTTTGCCATGTGCCACTGGTGTGTTAAGCAAAGTGAGACGAAGAACACCAGTCGGAACCGACGCGAGGTTTTTACGGGCCGACTCTAGCGCAAACTGGAGGAAAACTCTAGCTGGATGAACGCTGTCTGGGCCAAGTTTTGGGCTTAATCTTAGTACCGTTGGGTCACACCAAAATCAGGTAGCGCGAAGATCTGAGCTCCTGCAACCTTGCTCATGTTGTCGGAGAGAAAAGCAGGTTGCACATCAAGGGCAACGAAAACTCCAGGTGGGAGCAGGCTTGCCTTGGCGACTAACTCCTCCATTACTAGACCAGGATGTTTTTCATTGCGCCCGTTCTGCCAGGTGAAGTCACACAAGATTCCCAGGACGTAAATTGGTTCATCGGAAGCCTCAATTACTTTTCGCACCAGGTAGGCTGCGCCCAAACCGCGCACAGTGGCTAACTGATTTTGGATATCTTTGAGGAGTTCCTCGTCGAGACCATGGGGTTCGAATCGATCCTTGGGAGTGAAGTTCAGTAGTTGTTCCTGGCGCTTTTGCTCCTGCTCGTAGACCTGGTCGGCGCGACTGCGGAACACTTCGGCCAAATTCTTGTCTCCCTGTTCCAGGTAAAACCCGGAGATCATTTCACAGGCCTCACCCGTTACGTCTGGACTAAGCTCCATGGCCTTCTCGAGGTATTCGACGCCGGTTGCATCTCCTTGTTCGAGTAAGACTACGCCTAAAGCGAAGTTCGCTCGCCCGTGCTTGGGATCGTCGGTCAGGAGTTTTTTGATCTCCGGTACAGTGGCTGCCCGATCCCTCAGCTGGCTGAGAATTGCCACGCGTTCCCACTGTTGCTCGCTTGTGAGTGGTTGAAGAGCAGCTTGTCCGTCCAGTTCAGCTAGTCTGCGTTCCGATGTTTTGCTTTGTTCGTGACACTCATGCCAGGACTTCACGATTCGTTCTCGCCACAGCCGATTCAGACCAGGCAAGAAGTCCTCCGGCAACTCCTTTAAGTAGTAAGTTGCCGCCGACTCTTGATCCTCAGCCTCGACAAAGCTGTCGAGCAGTAACAACATTTCCGGGCTGTCCCTGGCGAACCCAATTGCCGCAAGGCGGTCAGCCAGCGCCGGATGAGTGTCGTCATATCCAGTCGGTACACGCAGAGCCTGGAGAAACCACCTTTGTGCTTTGGCCTGGCCGATTGACTGGTCCAGTCCGGACAACATTTGCACAAAAGGATCTTTAGGCGCCTGCGCTTGCTCCCTTGATTGGCGAAAGAAGTTGGGCCAAAAGTCTTCCATCAATCCTCGCTCTTTCGCCATCATGCGAATGAGAGTGATTGCCGCCACATTCTTGCCAGCCAGGTCAACTGAATAAGAATCAGCCTCGCGTTCCTGGGCTCGCGCGAGAACAAATGAATAGGCATTGAGGTAAGGAGCGTACCATTTGAGGAAAGGTTCAAAGAGGAACGACGCGTAACTCCTCTCTTCGCGGACTTGGGTGAGAATCTGGATCCAGGTTTGGCGGACGCGATAGATCCAACCGGAGAAGCGACCATGCCGGCCGGAAAGATGACCGAACTCGTGTGCGAGTACGGCGTGAAATTCTTTCGGGCTCAGGGCCGTTAGCAGCGGCAGGCCAACGACCAGGTAGTTGCTTAACCAGCCGAACATGCCCAAGCTGGGGATCTGCACAATCGAGGCGTTAAATTCGTCAGAGACGAAGACATGATGTACCTTGGGACCGCTGAGTGCTTCCCTGACTTCGTCAATAAGAGCAAACAGCGGTGGTGCTTGCTCGCGATGCAGCTCTTTGCCGTCTGGTACCGGAATCGTTACCCAGAGTGAGCGTAATACCAGTCCGGCGAGGACGAGTGGTATCCACAGCACTTTGATCATGAGGTAATTGATGTGTCCGTAGTAAAGGCTAACGGCCACGACTGCGAGTAACAGCAAGACCACGGTTAGTAGGTAAAGGTAACCGAGTGCGGCAACGAGCGCGACGCAGCAGCGATAGAGGGAAGGCTTTTTAGCGGCGAAGGTTTCGAGCGGCCGAATCCGGGCCGCGAGTTTGTTTTCTTCCATCAGGTTGGTGCGACTTCGTGAGTCGTGAGTCTTTCAGAGCTAACGTTATGCTCGAATGATTAGAGCGTTTTGGGCGCCGGTGAAGGGGCGGTCCGGTGGGATGCAGTTTATTCTAGTTGCGATTGGTGTCAAGAGAGCAGGGCAGCTTTCATTGAGCCGCGAAGTTTTTGATTTGCACCCACACTTTTGCAGGGCATGAATTCCACCAGTCTCTGCCGTTGGTGGGATTAGAGGAAGAAAGGACCACTGCCAGCCATCATTACTTCCCAACCAGACCTTCTCGACACGATATGCTGCTATGGTTATGCTTTCTCACTTGTTATGAGCGTGGGCTTTGTAATCGCGGTGGCAGTTCTCCTCGGGCTACTCCTCTTTTTCTATCACGAAGTACGTCGCTGGCCGGGCCCGCCGCAATGGGGCCGTACTCCGCGCTGGGCGAAGAGAATCCGCATATCGCTGGCAGCGATTGTGCTGTTGCTTGGCTGCCTTTGCTTTTGGGCCTTTTTTGTTGAGCCCAATCGCCTGGTCACGCGTCAACAAACTATTCAACTCGAAAACTGGCCCAGGGATCTCGATGGTCTGCGCGTTGCGGTGCTCTCCGACATACACAGTGGCGGCGCGTTCATCGACAACAACAAGTTGCGCTTGATAGTCGAACGGACCAATCAGCTGCAGCCGGAAATGATTGTCATCCTGGGCGACTACGTATCTGGTAACGGCCGGGGAGGTGACCTAGTGGAGCCGCAGGTGTTCGCGGCAATCCTGAAAGACTTTCGCGCGCCGCTGGGTGTTTACTCGGTCCTGGGTAATCACGACTGGTGGTACAACGGAAGCAAAGTGCGGCAGGGATTGGAGCAGAATGGAATCAAGGTTTTGGATAACGAAGTTTTGAAAGTTGAAGGGCGAGGGAATGGTTTTTGGCTCGCTGGCCTGGCGGACCTGTGGACCCGGCCACAACGTATTGAAGCTACGCTTGAAAAAGTTCCGTTGGGTGAACCAGTCATTGCTTTAACTCATAACCCCGATATTTTCCCGCGCCTGCCACAGCGCGTGCCACTGATGTTGGCTGGTCACACTCACGGTGGCC
>DATFRK010000764.1:0-3082 GCA_035263325.1 Pyrinomonadaceae bacterium
CAAAGCCCAGGACGTGGAAGACATCAAGAGTGGCAACATGACAGCTGACTCGTGGGAAGTGGTTGAGGCAAAAGCCAATGTGCTCAATAAGGACACGGCAGTCGTCACCGGTCGCAGCATAGTCAAGGGAGGCAAGGTCAAGGGCCCTGATGGCAAGCCGATAGATATCAGCGGCGAATATCGTTGGATCGACACTTTCGCCCGGCGCGATGGAGCCTGGAAGTTGGTGGGTTCGATTACTACACCGGTGAGAGAGCCTGAAGGAACTCCCTCGGCCTCACCCGCGACAAAGACAGAAACGACGCCGCCTCCAACCAAGCCTTCGCCGGCTGCGACGAAGTAAACCTTATGACCAGATGCCAGGGATGATGGTAGCGCAGGTTGGACAGCGTCCCTGGCTGGTCACCTTAACCTGCTTTATCAGATACCCATAACGCTCCACCAACAACTCATCGCAAGTAGGACAGTAAGTGTTTTCCCATCGTCCCACTCGCCCGGGGAGGTTGCCGGCATAGATGTAACGCAGGCCGGCTTCACGACCAATTTCACACGCCTCAATCAATTGCTCGGCAGTGGTGTTTGCGTTTTCAGTCATCCGGTAGTCCTGGTGAAACGCCGTGACGTGCCAGGGTATATCCGGTGAAACTGAAGCGATGAAGTCGGCCGCCCGGCGGAGTTCATCTTTCGAATTGTTGAAGCCGGGAATCACCAGGGTCAGCACCTCTTCCCAAAAGCCGCGTTCATGGACCATCTTGACAGTGTAGAGAATGTTGTCCACCACGCCACCAAGTTGGCGGTAGTTTTTGTCGTTCATCGACTTGAGATCAATCTTGTAGCAGTCGGTCCAGGGACGCAGGTAGTCGAGTACTTGTGGGGTGGCGTTGCCGTTTGAAATAAAGGCGGTGCGAAATCCCTCGGGCCGCGCCTTGCGGAAGACCTCAACGGCCCACTCAGCAGTAATCAGTGGTTCGTTGTAACTGCTACCCACGAGCGCAGCGCCGTAGGCTTTGGCCATGGTGATCAAACGTTCGGGAGAAACGACCGTGGGCGCGGTGCCGGCGGAGTCGTCGCGAAGTGCCTGGGAGGTCAACCAATTTTGACAGTAGGCGCAATGAAGGTCGCAGCCCAGCATGCCAAAAGTTAAAGTGTCGGATCCCGGCAGCGCATGGAAGAAAGGTTTCTTTTCGGTAGGGTCACAAGCAAGCGCTGCAACATAGTGAGCCGGAACACGCAAATGTCCACCTTCGTTGAACCGAACTTTACAGATACCTCTCTTGCCTTCGCCAATTAAACAACGATGGCCGCAGGCAAAACACTTCAAAGCGCCATGTTCGCCGTGCTCGGTAAGTTCCTCTGCTCCCTCAATGGTCAGTGAATCGAGGACTTCGGCAAGCGGAGCGGATTTGCTGGTGATTGGCATAACAACGACTGGATTTTGTATTTTGACCTTTGTAGTTGGTACTTTGTACTTGTTTTTGATTCCCAGTTGAGTACCACGTAAATAATAGTACCGGGGCGACGTAGGCCAAAGCACCAAGGACAAAAAAACAAAGTACCAAGTTACAAAAACAAAGAGCGAAAGTCCGCGACTATGATCATCGAAGAAATTACCGTTACCGCTTTCCAACAGCACACTAGAATCCTCGGCTGCGAAACAACCCGCCAGGCGATCTGCGTCGACCCCGGCGACGAAGCGGAACGCATAGTGGAAGCTATCGATCGCCTGGGATTGAAGCTACAGGCAATTGCGCTGACCCACGCGCACCTCGATCACGTGGGCGGAGTCGCCGCCCTGAAGCAGTTGCGGCCGGAAGTCGATGTCATGCTGCACCAGGGCGATGAGTTCATGTACCGCGAACTGCCGGAACAGCCGGCTTGGATTGGCATTCCCAAGGCGCAATGGGCGGCGCTCGGGTTTGTCTTCGAGCCTCCACCACCAGTCAACAAGTACTGGGTCGATGGAGAAAAGTACGCAGTCGGTGAACTCGAGTTTGAGGTGTTGCATTGTCCCGGGCACACGCCGGGACACGTGGTTTTGTTTGAGCCACGAGAACGAAAGGTTTTTGTCGGCGACGTGCTGTTTGCGGGTTCGATCGGACGTACTGACCTACCAGGCGGGTCAACCGAACAACTGCTCGACTCGATCAATAAAAAGCTACTAACACTCGGTGACGACGTCGAGGTCTATTCGGGTCATGGGCCCGCGACGACAATTGGGAGAGAGCGAACGACTAATCCATTCTTGACCGGTGTGTACAACCTCGGGAAGGGCAGATTTTGAGCTTTGGTGCTTCGACCTGCTCAGCGTAACCGTTTTGCCTTCATCTTTTCCCACTGCTCTTTTTGTTCAGCAGTCAGCTGGCTGGGTAGGGTATCAGGCGGGATGTTGATCTGAGCACAAAACTGTCGCCAGAGAACGAAGCGCAAATCATACTGGCCAGTCTCGTCGGAAACAGAGTTGTCTATGGGTCTTACCTGTTTTTTTCGCTTTCCAATCATCCTTGCTTAATTACCTGCTCTTTGATTAATGCAAAGAGTTTAGCAGTTTTTGGAGGTCAGCGAAAAAGGGCCAACGGATTAGTCCACAGATTACGCAGATTACACGGATTGAAGTTAAATCAGTTAAGAGGCGTAAGCTCGCGTCGCGCTAAAACAGAGGAGTTAACTGGTGGAGGAATTTTCCGCCGTTCTGAGGAGTTCGGTGTAATCGGCGTAATCTGTGGATCAGAGGCTACTACTCAGGACGATGGGGCCGGTGGGTGAGTCAACCCGGTTTGGTTCCAGCGTTACGGCAAACACCGCATTCTCCGTCGCGACGCTGGGCACATTATCTATAAGCGAACCACTGCCCGATTGATTGGTGGTAAAAACGCTCCCGGGCATCGGTTTGTTTCCCACGATGAACCAGAGCTGATAGACCTTATTCGGTGCGACCGGCAGCCCGTTAGCCATCAGCATCCCGTGTCCGCTGTTGTCGAATACAAACATTGCACTCGCAGTGGTGGCGTCCTTAGTCCCGATGAGTTTCACCATCCTGGAGTTGGGGCTCGCAAACAGTTTTTGAAATTCAAGTACTCGAGCA
>DATFRK010000765.1:0-5579 GCA_035263325.1 Pyrinomonadaceae bacterium
GTCGTCCACCGACGCCGTTGGAAAGGTTGAAGACTGGTCCATTGGAACAATACATGGCGAGCGAGTCGCCATATCCATACGATATCGGACTCGACGAATCGACAGTTTTCATGCGCAAGATGTCCCCCACTGCTCGCAAGCGCGGCGGATGACTCGCGGAGACGCCCGCTGTAAAACCGTAGTTCACCGCAAAGTCGGAGGTGTCGTCGACGGTGATTAGTAGGCCACCGTCCTTCACAAACTGCTGCAGGTTCATGAGACCGGTCCAACCCAGCCCGGGACGCATATCGTCCGTCTCGTCGATGCCCCCGCCAAGGTTTGGAGTTAGCGACGTGTTCTTCCAGGGAATCGGGTTGCCATACATCGGCAGGCCGTTGACGATTAGCTGCCCGCCCCGGCCGACGGGAGCAAATAGGATCACATCGTACTTGCTTCTCAGGTTGCTATCCTTGGCCACGTCTTGCGTGCTGATGTAAGCAAACGGCACCTGTAACTGATCCAGGCCCAGCCGATACCAACCTTCGTCCTGCGTGCCTAGCCAGGTGTGCATCATCGCGATGCGGGCCGCCTTGATCGTGTGGGTCTTCACCGAAGGGGCATCAGCAACGGCGTGGACCTGGATACCCAACTCGGTCGCTATTCGCTTGAGTTCGGCTTCGGGAGCTTTGCGGATGATGAACGAGCCGCGATTGAACTTGACGCCTGCAGCTTCAAATGGTTCCTCGGCCGCGTCCATCGCCACATCTTTCAACCGGTAACGTAAGGTGACCAGCGCGTTGTCGGCATTGTGGTTGATGAGATAGACCGACCCATTGCTGTTCAGTCCACCGTTGGCCCGAACTTCCCCGGTCACGCGGTCCATTCCAGCTTGCAACACTTTCGTATCAGTTACTCGTACTACTTCAACGTTTGCCAGTTCGCCCATGGTCCAGGCGGTGTCGTCGTAGATATCAGTTTGCGGATCGTTCGGCGCCCAGTACTGATAGTCGAGTAAAGCATCAGCGATCCGGCTGTAGGGCTGATCCATGCGCACGATGTAACTGCCGGCGGGAAAAGTTCGATCTTCAGTCTTGGACGCAGAAGCAGGAGAGGGTGAGGCGGCCGGAGTCGGTCGCGCACTGGCCCCTGCCTTCTTCTTAACGGAGACGGTAAATGGTGCGGTCGCTTTGCTGATTTCCACACCCTGCGATTGCAACGTGCGCAGGAGTTCAGCCTGGTTGCCGGGCCGGGAATCGTCGGCCGGCAAAACATAAGCTGCCGGACCTTCATTCTTTGGTTTTTCGATCGAACGCTTGCTTTTCAGGTAGAAATTCTTCAGAAACAGCTTGCTGTTGTTGCCGAAGTAGAAGAGCGACGTCAACAACGCGCTTTGTTCGTAGTTGTTATTGTTTCGCTGCGACCATTTGGCCTTTGGCAAAGGTGGGTTCTGCTTGTACCAGGTGCGCTGATACTCGCTGGGACTGAGGGTTCGTTCCAGCGTATCCGCTCCCCCGTTACCAAACGTTTCGTACAAGCGGCTAATGCCGTTATGGGTCGCGGCGATGAACATCAAATAGCCGGGTGACCAGGTGTCGAAGTTGCCGTGGGCAAAAACGCCGGGCATACCAAACTTAGTCATCTCCGAAACGTTGTTCCAACCGATCATCTGCCACTCATCCGTTAAGATCGGATCTACCCAGGCGTTGTATGGACCATCACCAATCGTGTTGTCGTAAAGATAGGGAACTGATTCGTGCAAGTCGTGCAAGACTTGCGGCTTCCAGGCAAGGTAAGTATTGAGAATATTGCGCGTTAGTTTGAGCGACAAGCCAATCGCATCACGATTGTTGTCGTGGGCGACGTAATGTCCCCAGTAGACCAGGTTGGGCCAGTTGTCGTTGGGATGGGCCAGGTGCCAGTTATACACGTCGACCATCCGATTGCGGCCATCAACTTCGACCACGGGGGTGATCAAGGTGACCACGTTGTCGCGAATAAATTTGATATAAGCGCTATCGTCAACGACCAAACGATAAGCTAGCTCCATCAACGCGGTCGGCGCTCCGGTCTCGGGAGAATGGATCGTTCCGGTGACGTAATAGATAGGGAACGAGGCAGCTACCAGTCGATCGGCTTCAGCGTCGTCCATATTGATCGTCCTGGGGTCGGCGAGTTTTGTCAGGCGCGCCTTATTCTCATCCAACTTGGCGAGCAATTGCTCGGAGGCGACCGCGACGGCAATCATCTCGCGACCCTCTTCAGTGGTACCAATCGAATAAACCTTCACTCGTGGCGAGGCCCGCTCAAGCATCCGCATGTACTTGTAAACATCCTCGGCATAAGGAAGTTTCCCCGGGGCACCGCTGACGTCACCTAGAACCGCTTTGGGTGTGGGTACGTTGGCAGATGCCGGCAAGTAGTCGGTCAATGGTGAATTGAAATAGGGAGCGGTCGTGTACTCGCGGATCTTGTTGGTGTATTCCTGATCAATCGGTTGATTCGGATCGCGGCCTGGTTTGATCTGGGCGTAGCTGATAGTGCAGTTGGCAAACAGAATGATCATCACAAGAGACAGGAATGGAATCGGGAGGGACCGGGTCATCTTTATTTTCCTCGATGTTTGTTGGTAGCGGCACAGTACCATCTAGCGGTAGCGGATGGGCTGTCGCCCGCCCGCTCAACTTAGTAGCACGCTAGCGACGACCCATCTGCTACCGCTAGATGGTACTGACTGTCCTTTCAGCGCCGAGCTTCAGCTCGCATTGCTTAAGATTTCAGGTAGAGGAGAACAAAGCTTTTAAGCTATCGACTGTAGGGAAGTCAAATAGTTTGATAAGAAATTATGGCCCTTTTCGTTGTCCGAGTTGTCTGGTGGTGTGGTCAGTCACACTGGCATCAGGCATGAAAGCGATTGGTGAACTTTCGCTGCGACCTGGCTCTAGTTCCTTGCCTCTACTCAGCTTTCCTTCAATTAAGCGTCCCACGCCGATTGAGAGAAGAATTGAACCCCAGCACGCCATCCAGCCAAAAAACACGGTCCAGAAAACCAGCCAGGGCATCGGGCCGCGCGAAAAGAGCAACCCAGCCAGGAATATCAGAAGTGAAGTGCCCAGTAAAATGGAGCCTTGAACTACCGCCCCTGTTCCGGCAGCTTTCTTCTGCAGCTGGGCGCCACTCTGCGGAGCCAGCGGTAGTCGGTTGGTGAGGGCGAGACTGACTAGCTCAAGGTTCGTGCCACAGACACGACAAAATTTTGCCTCGTCAAGATTGTGGTTTGAACACTGGGGACAGAACATGTGGTTGAAATCTAGTACGCGACCGCTCAGCGATTTGGTTTCATAAAAGAGGGTTCTATCATAAGACCTCATTCCCGTTTGCATAAAGCGCAAAAGTTCGGTAAGAGTGCAGGGCAGAAACGGTCGCTCAGCTCATAAGACTTAACGAAGATTTTCGCGTGATGTCGGATGCAAAGCCCACAAACTCGACTCCTTCAGCGCAACCGCCCGAGGAACTGAGTAAGGTCGAAATCAAACCGCCGCGCCACGTTGCTGCTGGCATGCCGGCAATTCTCTCAACGCTGAGAACTACCTCGGAGACGGGGATAGTACGAGGCGTACGCACACTCTTGAATCTCAATCAGACCGGTGGCGTTGATTGTCCCGGTTGCGCATGGCCGGAACCAGATAGCGAACGTTCCCATTTTGAGTTTTGCGAGAATGGCGCCAAGCACATCGCCGATGAAGCCACTACTAAAAGAGTAACACCCGAGTTCTTCAAGCGATGGAGTGTTGCCGACCTCTCCTTGCAATCAGATCAATGGCTCGGAGCACAGGGTCGAATCACGCACCCCATGTTGCTGCGCCGAGATGCGACGCATTATGAGCCGGTTCAATGGGACGAGTGCTTTGCGCTACTCGCGCAAGAGTTGAATGCGCTTGAATCTCCAGACCAGGCGATCTTTTACACTTCAGGTCGCACCAGCAACGAAGCAGCCTTTCTTTATCAACTCTTTGTCCGTCAGTTTGGTACTAACAATCTTCCCGACTGTTCAAACATGTGCCACGAATCGAGTGGTACCGCGTTGAACGAGACGATCGGCGTCGGGAAGGGGACAGTAAGGCTTGAAGACTTCGATCAAGCGCAGGCCATCTTCGTGATTGGGCAGAACCCCGGGACAAACCATCCGCGCATGCTGACTGCGCTGGAGCGAGCCAAACGAAATGGCAGCACGCTGGTACACATCAATCCCTTGCCGGAAGCGGGCATGACCCGTTTCAAGCACCCGCAGGATGTTCTTGGTTTATTCGGGCGCGGCACACCCCTGGCAGATCTGTTCCTGCAAGTAAAAATAAATGGCGATGTGGCCCTGCTGAAGGGAATCAGCAAAGCAGTCCTGGCCGCGGAAGCACAAAATAAGGGCACAGTACTTGACCGCGACTTCATTGAAAGCTACACGACCGGCTTTGCGGAGTTTGCGGTAGCCCTCGAGCGCGTGGCGTGGGCCGAGATAGTTGCTCAAAGTGGAGTCTCGCAAGATCTAATTGAAAAAGCCGCACAGATATTTTGTGCCTCAGACCGGACCATTTTTTGTTGGGCCATGGGATTGACGCAACACAAAAACGCGGTGGCAAACATTCAGGAGATCGTCAACCTGATGTTGTTGCGTGGTCAGGTGGGGAAACCAGGCGCCGGGTTCTGCCCGGTACGCGGCCACAGTAACGTTCAGGGCGACCGTACAGTCGGAATTTGGGAGCGACCGACGGCCGCATTTCTGGACGCTCTCGGCCACCAATTTGATTTTGAACCGCCGCGGCGACACGGATACGATACGGTTCGCGCCATCCAGGCAATGCATGTCGGGCGAGGCAAAGTGTTTTTCGCCCTGGGAGGAAACTTCCTCTCAGCGACGCCCGACACTGAATTTACGGCGGCAGCATTGCGGCGCTGTCGCCTTACCGCCCATGTGTCTACCAAACTCAATCGGGCCCATTTGGTGACCGGCGACACTGCCTTGATTCTTCCTTGTCTGGGGCGCACCGAAGTCGATGAACAGCAGGGTGGACCACAGTTTGTGACAACCGAGAACTCGATGGGAGTCGTACAAATGTCTCGCGGTTCGCTGGCGCCCGCGTCCCCGCACCTCTTGAGTGAACCGCAGATTGTCGCCAGACTGGCAAGTGCGGCCCTGGGACAACGGACGACTGTGGCCTGGCACGCACTCGCCGGCGACTATGACAAGATTCGCGACCATATCGAGCAGGTCGTACCTGGTTTTGCTGATTACAACCAGCGCGTGCGACAGCCAGCAGGATTTTACCTGCCTAACGCGGCGCGCGAACGGGTGTTCAATACCAGCGTCGGAAAAGCGTGCTTTACAGTTCACGGCCTACCTGGTCACGATTTGGCGCCCAATCAGTTTTTGATGATGACCATTCGCAGTCACGATCAGTTTAATACCTCGGTTTATAGCTTGAACGATCGGTATCGGGGTATCAGCAACGGTCGGCGGGTTGTCTTTCTTAGCGAAGCAGATATTCACGCCGCTGGTCTCCGGCCCCGGCAGCAGGTAGATCTTGTCAGTCACTTCGCCGGGGAAGAAC
>DATFRK010000766.1:0-3060 GCA_035263325.1 Pyrinomonadaceae bacterium
GTACATTCAGGATTGACCCGACGCCATACTTGACTATTGCTTTTTCGAGTTTGGCCCTGTCGATGCGCACGTCTTTGTCCTGGATGTTGGTCACCATACCGATGGCGAGTTGGGTCATCTGGCCGACCTTCTCTTCGAGTGTCATGCGCTTGATGAGGTCGTCGATCCGTTTGCTGTAGTTCTGACGAGTGCCTGGCTGCATGGCACTCTTAAGAAATTCATCGCTATCGTTGATGTCGGTTTTCACGGGACCTTGATCGTCGGCCCTGGGGCGACTCGGCACGCTCGGTAAATCAGTTCTGTCAGAGCGGAAATTTCGCACGGAGGGGAAGGATGCGGCGGTCGTGGTGCGCAACACGGGAGAGACAAGACACATGGAGATCACCATCGCCGCCAAAGCGAGCGCAAAAATTTTCATCGGAAGTTGTTGTCCTCGGGAGTGATTTCTGAGAAACGGGCCTATTGTATCCACAGATTACGCAGATTACACAGATTTCTTGTTTTACGAGCTAAGATCATTGAACTCACTGCACGATAAAATTTGACTGGTCCGTGACTATTCAACTCTCTGCGCTAGCCTCAGCTTCTCCCCGGTCTCCACGGTGAATGGTTGCTAAGAGGCGATCACCGCGGAGCCGGAGAGAAGCTGAGGCTAGCCCAGAGATTGTGCTGACGCAAGCAAACTGTCTAACAATCAAATCGGTGTAATCTGCGTAATCTGTGGATCGCTTTACTCCGAAACGCGGTAGTCAAACACGAAGCGGCCGATCTGAATCGTTGACTTACCGCCGACAGGGACCGAAATGAGCAGGGATCGAACCGCATTACTCTTGCGATTGATCTTGGCTTCCACGTCGCCGAGCGCCTCCCCGTTAGCTGCTCGATAGAAACTGACCCGGATCGCATCGTTGCTCGTACGTTGCGTGCCAAAAACATACTCACCGGGTTGCAAGTTGATGTTGCCGATAGTCAGCGGCACCTGGGTAATGAAGAAGTGAGAATACTTTCCTTCCGCGGAATAGCCAGCCGTAATCATTACCACGCCAGCGATGTATCTTCCCCTGGCATCCGTTACACCGGAGGCTGTGCGAAATTCAGTTTCAATATTTTCTTTGATGACTGCCGCCCGAGCGGGAATTATTTTTCGCAATTCCGTCTCGTTGGCGGCGCGCCAATGGTTAGCCGGCGCCGCGGCGTAGGTCGCCATGCCTAGTACGGAAAGTCCCAGTATCTTTAAGAGCGTTTTCCCATGGATCATTATTGAGATCGTGTTTCTCCTAGTCTTTGTGGAATCAAATGCCGCCGTGGAAGGGTAACGTCGGCTTAAAACAGGCGGAGCGTAGCCGCAATATCCATCCCTGAATTACATCATGCTCGCGGGATGTTACAGTATTGGCGGATTTACAACCAAACGGTACCGCAGAGAGTCTTTATCGGAGCAAATGCCCCCGGATCCCAGCAAGCGAATAGCGCTATTCCTGTTAATCCTTCTCAGTGTCTCCACGTGGTTTTTGAGCCAAAGGGTCCACGCTCTTAACTCGCGACGCGAACTCTCGCAGTTTGCTCACCAGGCTTGGTCAACCGAAAACGGACTGCCGCAGAATACGGTTCATGCCATTGTGCAGGGTGCTGATGGCTACATTTGGCTGGCCACGGAAGAAGGCTTGGCCCGCTTTGACGGCATCACCTTCACAGTTTTTGAAAAAGACAATACGCCGCATTTGAAGAGCAGCGACATCCGGGCCCTCGCACAAGACAGCAAAGGGTCGCTGTGGATTGGTACGACTGACGGTCTGGTCCAACTGCTCGCTGGTAAGTTCACCACCTTTACGACCCAGGAAGGCCTGCCGGGAAACAATATTCAGTCGCTAATGCTGGATCACAAGGGAAGCCTGTGGGTAGCAACTACCTCAGGGCTCGCACAGTATCACGACGGAGCATTTAGTAGTTTTGTGACCCAGCCTGCCCTGCCCACCAATAGTGTCCAGGCAGTCTTTGAAGATCGGGACAACACGATTTGGATCGGCACTCCCTATGGTTTAAGTCGATTCAAAGACGGAAAGCTGGACAATTACGTTGTTCCTGAAGGAACGGCAAACAATAGCGTCATCGCCATCAGTGAAGACAAAGATGGCCGCTTGTGGTTTGGCACTCTCGATGGGCTGACGTGCTTCGAACAGGGAAAGTTTCGCACCTATAAAACGCAGGACGGATTGCCAAGTAACCGGATTACTTCTTTGTTGCCCGACCGCGAGGGCAGTCTGTGGATCGGCACGGACAGTGGCCTGGTGCGCTTTGCCGCTAACAAGTTCGCCAACTTCAAACAAGGTACCGGGCTGGCGAGCAATATTATCTTGTCGTTATTCGAAGACCGTGAGGGCAGTTTGTGGATTGGCACTGAATCGGGTGGTCTTAATTTGCTCAAGGATACGAAGTTTACAATGTACACCGCGGCAGATGGGCTTGCTGGTGACCTTGTGAAATCTGTCTACGAGGACCAGCAAGGTGGCGTCTGGATCGGCACAAATGGCGCTGGTCTAAGCCTCTTCAAGGACGGAAAATTCACTACCTACACCACCAATAACGGTCTCTCCAGCAACGTAGTACTGGCCTTGTTTGGGGACCGGCAGGGCAATCTTTGGGCTGGTACGCCAGACGGTCTCAGTCGATTCACTGACGGAAAATTTACGACCTACACGTCGGCGGATGGACTTTCCAACGATTTCGTTCGATCTGTCTTCGCCGATCGAGAGGGGAATGTTTGGGTCGGGACTCGCGCGGGCTTGACCAGAATTCATGATGGCACTTTCAAAACGTTTTCCACTTTAGATGGTCTGCCCAACGATTTTGTAGGCGCCATCAATGAAGATGTCGGTGGCAACTTATGGATTGGCACTCTGGGTGGCTTGAGCAAGTTTAAAGACGACCACTTCACGACTTACACCACCAGGGATGGACTCTCCAGCGACATCGTCCTTTCGCTTTACGAGGACTCAGTGGGCACGCTGTGGATTGGTACAAATGGTGGTGGTCTGAATCGATTCAAAAACGGCAAGTTTG
>DATFRK010000767.1:0-9428 GCA_035263325.1 Pyrinomonadaceae bacterium
CAGCATTGCGAAGCTTGCGATTGCGCCAAGTTTCTTTTTCCGCATTGTTTTCCTCCTGAGAATGGGCGAAACCAGACACTGGATTCAGTTTCAACTCTCTGCGTAAACCTCAGCGTCCTCTGCGTCTTGTATGTTAAGGCATGCCATTATTTCACCGAGTGTTTGTAGTTCAGGCCGACCGCTTCCAGCGATCAGCCGAGGATGCAATAGGCCGATTGCGTCTAGGTGCTTCGAGCCCGTCGCCGAGCGCTGGTCGTTGCATCCGTTTTCCCTAAACCCGAACAGTTGCTTGGCGCCGTAGAGCCCGTATTTCGCAAGGCCGGGAAAGGAGAGCTGAATTCATGCCCAGTAAGACAAATAAGAAACGACGCACTTTCATTGGCATCGATGTTTCGAAAAAGCTACTCGAGGTCGCGGTACACCAAAGTGATTATCACTTTAGCTGTCCCAATGAGCCGCAAAAGCTTCCCCTGTTGCTGAGTGAACTCATCAGTTTGCGACCAGCCCGCATTTTGTTAGAGGCCACCGGTGGTTTGGAACGACCACTGCTGCACGCCCTGCAGGCTATTGGCTTGCCGGTGGTCGTAGTTAATCCGCGGCAAGTGCGGGACTTCGCCAAAGCCCTGGGCCTGCTAGCTAAAACCGACCGCCTCGATGCCCGTGTCTTAGCCCACTTCGCGGCTGCAATCCAACCACCGTTACGACCCCTTAAAACGCAGGATGATACTGAGTTAGACGCTTTAATGGGCCGCCGTAACCAACTCAGCGACATGCTGACTGCCGAGAAGAATCGGCGCGGCTCCGCCGCTACTAACATCACTCGCCACGATATCGAAGAACACATTGAGTGGCTCGAGGAGCGCCTCAAAGAACTTGATGAAAAGCTCAAACAGCAACTGCAATGCTCGACTGTCTGGCAACAGAAAGACAAGGTCCTACAGAGCGTTAAAGGCGTCGGCTTTGTCACTTCTATGTCACTGCTCGCCGATTGTCCGGAGTTGGGCCAACTTAACCGTCATCAGATCGCCAAGCTGGCCGGCGTGGCGCCCCTCAATCGCGATAGTGGCCAACAACGTGGCGCGCGGCATATCTGGGGCGGCCGGGCTCAGTTGCGTTGCAAGCTCTACATGGCGACCCTGGCTGCCATTCGCTTCAATCCGGTGATCAAATCTTTCTATCAACGACTCATCAACAGGAACAAACTTAAGAAGGTTGCCATCGTCGCCTGCATGCGAAAACTTCTCACCATCCTTAATGTGATGGTTCGTGAAAACAAACTCTGGAACGTCAAAGCTCACCCGGTTTCTGCTTGACTTCCAAACACAGTTGCTCGGCGGTGAATGCCTCTTAACGCCCACTCAACCGCCAAGACGCAGAGTACGCTGAGGTTAGCGCAGAGAGTTGAATCTAATCCTATTCAGATAGTTCGCTCCAACTCCGAAACTCGGCGCTGGAGTGTTCTTAACTCTCCGCGCAACCTCCGAGATAGCGCAGAGAGTTGACGCCAGTATGGTTTGTCTCTGTGTAGGCGGATATTGAGAAGCGAAGTCGGTGAATTGAAGCGCAACTCTGTTAGCAAATTACCGATAAAGAATAATGAGGATTGAGAATGCCGCGAAGCGGCATGCAACGTAATAAGTGACCAGTTGTCACTCAAGTGCGATCACTCTCAAGAGCGGAGGTGTGCCGTGACTTACATCCAAACTCGATTCAGTGTAACGCAAATTTCATCCCCACTTAACTCGCCGGCGGTGTCGCAAAATTCCGGAAATATCGAGTTTGCTGACTTTTTAAGGGAATTGGCGAACTTCTTGAGTGTGGTGGGAAACGCTACCAATGGCAACTCGGGCCAATGCGGCACCGTTTCACCGCCCAGCCAGGATGATTGTTGCCACCCCAAAGGCACTCTTAAAGTCGATCAGGAGGCGGGTGTAATCACCACTCCCGGCGGATACAAGATAGAACAGCTTGGTCAGTATGATTGGAAAATCACCGGTCCAGACGGCAAGTGGACCAGGTGTTGGGGTGATCCACACGTCCAGGAAAGTGATCGCACCTGTGACGCTACCGCGTGGGACTTCAAGCGCGACTCCACCTTCCTCCTGCCCGATGGCACTCGCATCAATGTGAAGACGAAGCCTTATAACAATATGACTGTCACCAGCGAGTTGGAAGTGATCAATGGTCGAGATCGCGTCCTGGTTACGGGCATTGACCAGGGCAAGGGCAAAGTTGGCACAGTGACTCATGATGGTTTGGACCAGGCTAACAGGTGCATGAATGATGTCTTCGTGATGGGAAATGAGACCGACGACTGGTATTTTCACGGGCGAGAGATAATCGGAAGCAATAACGGTGGTGAGTCGTTCAAGTTAGGCGAATGGCGGTCGGGAAACTCGACAGAGTTCCTCAGTCGCATAGAGGGTTTCGCACTGAAGCTGATGAACTCGCTCTATAGCAGCTGGCCCTCGGGACGAGGCGAGGAGTCAGACCGAGGTCGGGACCGCATTGCTGATCAGATTCAAAGTATCAATCAGCTGTTTCGGGCCATCTCCAGGCTACGAGGCATGGACGATCGCCTCACCATCGGCCGTCTATCTTTTCAATGTTAGCGAACTATGAGTGCGGCCATCGACTTTGCCAAATTAGCGCGGGGGGAAATTATTCTGGCCGAGGTGCTGGGGTTGGACCGCGATTCGCTTTATGAAATTGCGCACCTCGGCTTCAGTTTGTTTAGCTCCGGCAAGCTTCGAGAAGCGAAACAGATCTATGCCGGCCTCGTCGCCGCCGATCCTTACGACAGCGTCTTTCATTGTCACCTGGGTGCGGTTCATCACCGATTGCACGAAACGGAAGCTGCTTATCAACAATATACTGAGGCGCTCAAATTCAATTGCGCCAATGTTGACGCCCTGGTGGGTCGCGGTGAATTACAGCTGGAAGGGAATCAGTTAGGTGGCGCCGTAGCAGACTTGAAACGCGCGATTGAGATCGATCCTTCGCTTACCAGACCTTCTTTGGTGCGAGCCCGGGCTCTCTTACAGGCTATTCAACTCAACCCTTCGAGAAAGTTCCCATCTGACTGATGGTGTAATCCTGCATCGCCAAAAGCTCTTCCAATAGCGTCAGCATTGCTCCCGCCCGAGTTAATTCTCGCCGAGCCTTCTCTGTCTGTCGGAGAACTTCTGCGCTTGCCTCCGGGTAAGCATCGTCTTCCTGCTCCTCATTCTCGCCATTCTCTCGCTGCAATCGTCCTTGCAAACGACGCATGCGGTCACGTTGTTTGAGCAACAGGTTGCGCATTGCCGTGCGCCGCATGGTGACTGTCATGTGACGCAGTGCTTCAGTATTTCCTGGTGGCGCGATGAAGGCACCTGGGATTGAAGGTTGCAGGTCAAGGCCGAGCAGTTTTTCTGTTGCCGATACACCCCCGTTCTCCCGCAAGAGCTCGGCGGCACGGAGTTGTGAGGGATCTTGGCCAGCCAGGACGTCTGACAGGACCTTAGCATGTCCGGGCAGGGAAGGCGCCGGCATCCCGGTGGGCTGTCCCAACTCGCCGGGAGGACCAGTTGGCTGGGTCACACCGGGCTGCCTGGCGGTTGGCTCATCGACCGGCCGATTTGACGGCGGCGGCGCTCCAGTCGTGTTTACTCCGCGAACGTCAGCCATCGTTTCCTACTTTTCGTTCTTCTGCCAACTGATAGACCCACCGCAGGACTTCTGCCACTGCTTCGTATAGATCTTCAGGAATGGCCGCGTCAACTTCAAGTTCGTAGAGAGCGCGCGCCAGGGGAACGTCGCGCAGGATAGGCACATCCGCTTCCTTGGCGATCTCTCTAATTTGGCTGGCCATGAGTTCGGCGCCTTTGGCCACGACAACCGGCGCATCCATAGCGGCGCGATCATACTTAAGCGCGACCGCAACATGAGTGGGGTTAACGACTACTACATCAGCTCGTTTCACTGCAGCCATCATCGCCTGTTGCAGAATCTCCAGATGGATGCGCCGACGAGCATTCTTGATCAGAGGATTTCCCTCAGTCTCTTTGTACTCTTCCTTTACTTCCTGCTTTGACATCTTTAGTTCCCTCAAGTGCAGAAACTTTTGCAAAAAGCGATCGGCCAGACCGAGGACAAGAAAGACGATTGCTACTCGCAGTCCAATTTGAAAGATAATGCCGGCAGCGAACCTGCTCGCATTGGTTGCGTTCTGAGTAGTCAGGCGAATTATGTCGGCGCGACTGCTCCAGATGACGCTGGCAATTACGACGCCGGCGATCACCATCTTCAGGATGGTCTTCACCAATTCCAGATAGGGGCGAGGCTTGAGAAACTTCTGTTTGAAGCCCTCTGCAGGATTTAGCTTCTTAAAGTCAGGCTTGACTATCTCGAATGAAAAGACCGGACCAACCTGTAGATAGCTGACCACCAGGGCAATGACAAACAACGAAGCCAGCAGCGGTAACAGGGCTGAGGCCATGGTGTAGAGTCCCGACCAGATTTCCGCAGTGGCCACTGATTGCTGCAGGTCGCCTTTGAAGGTGGTGGCGCGAATTATGTTGTCGCGCATGGCGTCTGACAACAATCGACCAGTCTGTGAACCAGCCAACGCCAGCACAGCCACCGCGCCAGTCAGCAACACGGCTGAGGTTAGATCCTGACTTCTCGCTACCTGCCCTTTACGCCGGGCATCACGCAAGCGTTTATCGGTTGGTTGCTCAGTTTTTTCGCCACCACGCGACATGGGAACCGCCGGGACAGGATGTTTTACGCGGGCTTAACTTTTTGCAAGATCGAAAGCAGCTTTGACTTCAGGAGTGGGTCTGCAGCTACATACTCGCTCAATCCTTCGATGATTCGTTCGCCTTCTTCAGTTTCGCGGTACTGCTTGCTCAAGCGCGACCGGATCATGTAACGAGCAGACTCGCGCACTGCTCGCAATGATTGTCCGGCGTTGGCAAGGTCGGCGCCGGCTGCAATTTGCATCAAGGCAGACCGCGTATTACTAGTTGGCGCAGCATTCTCCGCCGAGTTGGCAGCACCAGCGCCCGCCTGTCCTTCGAGTTCTGATAGTACTGCCTCAAAGCGCTCTCCCTTGACGAGGTTCTGCAACTCACGCGGGTCAAGCGGTTCAGTATTTCCACTGACGGGATCACCTGGGCGATTAACCTTCATGCGAGTTGCTACCTCCAATGCTCAAGTCCGATGTTGGGCAAATCAGATTTGCGGCTTCGAGCATCGCCCTGGCTGTTCGGCTGTGTGGCGATTCCGGATTCGCTGCGATCACTGAGTGCAACTCCGACTCGGCTTCCTCGCGCTGCTGTTGGAAAAGCAACGCTTCGGCGCGATGTACGCGAGCATATAAACTTTGCGGCCGGTGCCGGAGCGCTTCTTCGCAGGCTACCTGGGCTTGATCAAATCGTCCTCTTTCGATTTCCACGGTTCCTAACGCTACTCGCGGTACGTCCTCCTCAGGCAATAACGCCACCATGCCGTGGAAAATTTCCGCGGCCTCGTCCAAACGTCTGGCATAACGAAGAGCAAACCCAGATTCAAGGATGACGCGCAACTCTTCGTCGCTAGGTTCTAGCTGCTCAATTTTCACCGGAGACTACCTGGTCGGAGCCGATTCGCTCGTCAGTTTACTGAAAGGGCTCCATTCCTCCTCAGGTCAATTAAGAAGACTTGAAATTGTTAACGGCCGACATCTCACCGTCGTGTTTGGCCTTCAAGAGGTTAGAGACCGCCGTGAACTGTTGTGTTTGGTCACTGACTCTCATTTGCACGCCCAGCAACTGTGTTTGCTGCCGTGCCGACTGCTGCAGCATGGTCTCCATATCGGCCGCGTAATTGAGTCCACCACCGCGCACCAGGCCGCCCAGAATGCTGCCCATGCCCGGGGCCAACACGCTCACCGCGCCGCCAAGGACAGTGCCGAGTATCTTGCCGAACTTGCCCGGCTCCTTTTGCTGAGTTTGGCCGTTATCGACGGGAACTGTCGGCGGTGTCGCTGGATCCTGTCTCTGCTGCACTCCATCCAAAATTGGGTCGCCCATTGCTCCCTCCTATCTCACAAATGTTACAGAAGAATAATGAACCGCATTAATCTAAGGTCCTCGTGCCGGGGCTTGCCTGGGGTAGAATCCCCTTTCACAAGATTATCGGTCAGGGACAGAAAAAGTTTCGTGGCCGGAAGACTTTTATTTGGTGGGTGCCAGCTGCTTTTCGAGCTCATCCAGCAAGGCAAGGGTTAGCGTGTAGGAGCGTGACACTAGAATAGCCCGGTCAGCTTCTTCTTTGCTGCCTTGCCTTACTACTCGCTCCAAACGTTGATTTGTTTGCCTTAATTGCGTTCGCATCTTGGTGAGGGCCTCACTATCGGGACTTTGAAACAGCCGGCTTAGTGAAGGGAATTTTAAAAAGGCGGTAAGGTCGATAGGCGGCGTCTCCTGGGTAGTGTCGTTCCCAGTTGCCCGAGCGCTAGCAAAATCGTTGCGTGACCCATCCATAGTTGGCTTCGTCGTTAGATTTCAGTTTTGTCTGGATGCTCTACTGTAATAGTATGTTAATAGATCGGTGTCAACCTCTTAGTCGACCTCCCAGGATTCGGCCAAACCCCCCAGCTGGTCAAATCGTATTTTAAGGCGTACCTCCCTGACAGCGTTGAAACATTTCACGTGCGGATCGCGGGGCAGATCATGGGAATAAGACTCAGGGCCAGATTCGACGAGGAAGGGTTGGACTCACCCTTCTTTGAAGGAACTCTCGACGAGGATCGCATCACCATCGGGAATGATCCTACTTCGACGATTCGTCTCAACGGGAGCGTCGTTTCTGCGGAACAGGTGGTAATTGTCGATGAAGCTACTGGCGCTACGTTGGTTAACAGGGAAGAAGGAACCGTTCTCAATGGCGAACTCCTCGCCGCAAATACTCGCCGGCCATTAAAGAGCGGCGACGTCCTGTCGATCGGAAGCTATCAAATCAAGATCTACTTGCAGCTCGAACCTGCTTCGGAAAAGAGATACGAGCTGGTAGTGGTGAATACTCACTCAGTACCTGCTGAGACCTCAGCCGCGCAACCACGCCCTCCTGACGACACCGTAACAGGCTTACCTGCCAGACAATCAGAATCTTCGCTGGCGCGAGGCGAGAGTAGGGCAGCGCCAACGAAAAGTTTTGCGGCGATTCTCGACAGCCTCCGTACTGATGAGGATCGCTTCTACTTTGTAGTGGAAGGTGGACCACAAGCGGGACTGCGTGTGCCGCTTGAATCTACGGAAGCGCCGGTCGGTTGGGACGACACGGGTGAGCAGATAACTTTTGCGCCGGCGAAGATTGCCACTCTCTGTGCCGTGATTCGTAAGGATTGGAGTGGGGTATTGCTGGAGGCCCAAACAATATCGAGCGTCACCGTCAATGGCGCGCCAGTTGAGGGAACGCGGCGCTTGCGAGACAGTGATCGCGTCTTGTTCAGTCGCAGCGCCGGAGCGGGTGAAAAGGTTCTCCAGGTAATGCTGGTGTTTCGTGAACCCGCCTCGCTTGTGATTCTCGATTCGGTGATGCCCAGGGCCACTCCCATTCAAGCCGAGACGACAACCGTGGCCGCCGCGGAAGATGAAGTTCAGATTGAAACGGTTCGAGCCCGCGCGAACCCGCTAGCCCCGGTGGTGGCTCTTTTCCGGAGTGATAAAGAGTACTTTGGCGCCTTTACTTTCCTCGAGTTGGTGCTGATGGCGGTGGGAACGTTGATTGGCGCAGTGATCATCTTCTTGATTTTGAATTCCTCTTGAAATTTTTATTTTTCGATCTCCGTACCTGCAATCAGCAGGTGACAGTTGACCAGTAATCATTACGTTCGGACATAACGATAGATAGCCAACCTCCAACGGGGGATCACAAGCAAGAGAGTCTAGAAATCAAAAGTTAGCAGGGAAATGAGTACTAACAGCCTCAACCTCCAGCGGGTCAGAAAATTGTTTGGCAACGATTTTCTGGTGCAAGCCTTGTCGCAAAACGTGACGATGCTGCTTCCGATCGTCGTCATGTTGATGATCGGCACGCTCTTCTTGCCGTTGCCGCCAGTCTTGATAACCCTGTTGGTGATTTCTAATCTAGCTCTTTCGTTCATCGTCCTGATGAAGTCGCTGTCCATTGCTACTCCGGCTCAGCTGACCTCCTATCCGACTTTGCTGCTCGTTACCACCATCTTCCGTCTTTGCCTGAGCGTTTCCGTGATGCGGAGCATTTTAGAGCGCGGCGACGCCGGCGCGTTCATTGAGGTGGTGGGCAAAATTACCGCGGGTGGGAACATCGTCATCGGCGTCGTGATGTTTATCATGATTCTGGTGGTCCAATTCATCGTCGTTGCCAAAGGTTCGGAGCGCGTGGCCGAGGTGGCCGCACGTTTCACACTCGATGCGTTACCGGGCAAGCAAATGTCGATCGATGCTGACATGCGTTCCGGACTGATCACTCAAGAACAGGCGCGACAATTGCGGTCCGCCTTGCAAAGGGAATCGCAACTTTACGGAGCGATGGATGGCGCCTTGAAGTTTGTTAAAGGCGACTCGATCGCCACCATCATTCTGTGGTTTGTAAATATCGTCGGCGGCCTGGCGATCGGAGTTATTTACAAAAATCTTACCTTCGCGCAGTCAGCCCAGAAATACACGATCCTATCGATTGGCGACGGGTTGGTTACGGTGATCTCATCAGTTGTGGTGGCGATCTCAGCCGGCTTTGTCGTTACCCGGGTTGCTAGTGAAGATGAGTCCTCGAACATCGCTACGGACATTCGTCTGCAGCTTTTTTCCGATCCGAAACCCCTTTTTGTCGCAATGGGTTTTCTCTATGTCTTCGCCGCCTTTGGATTGATGATTCCCAAGATGCCGTCTGTCGAACTCCTGATAATCGGCACGGCGATCGGTGGTTATGCCTTCTTGTTGTTGCGCAAACAATCGGAAGAGCGAAAAGCCGAGGCGGAGTTACGCGCCAAGGCCGGCAGTGCTTCCGGCGAGGAGTTGCAGCCAACCTTTGCTGTTCCTTTGGCCGTGGTGGTGAGTAAGCAACTGACCCATCTGGTGGATCCAAAAACTGATTCAGGCGCTCGGTTTCGGGCGGAGTTACCGAAACTGCGTTCGGCGGTCTACTACGATCTCGGCGTGCTACTGCCGAGCGTCTACGTGAGTGGCGACGCACCACTCAAAGCCAATCAATATTTCATCGCCATCAAAGAAGTGCCCGTCGTGTATGGAACGCTTAAGCCCGACTGCCTATTTGTGAACGACTCGGCGGAAAACATCAAGGTCTTTGGTTTAGACGGAGAGGAAGTCCGCAATCCCGCCGACTTGAAACCAGGCGCCTGGATTCCAGCGTCACAGCGTCATATCGCGGAACTGGCTGGCCTTAAGGTTTGGGAACCGGCT
>DATFRK010000768.1:0-5711 GCA_035263325.1 Pyrinomonadaceae bacterium
ATTGGACGCATCGTCGGCCCCGAGGCCATTAAGTTCGGGGGCTGGCGGAGATTGAACTCCGAGTACGCCGCGCAGTTCGGCGGTGAAACATCCACCTGACTGGCTAAGGGAGTCGACGCTCGTGAATCGCAGCCAAAAGAGTCGCCACTTTTCGTTTCTTAACTGCGCAACTCGTCATCCTATGCTGGAGTACGTCCCGTCAAGGCCGACGTTCGTCACATATTAATTCTCATCCTGCAGTCGTCATTCAGACTTATGGAGAAAAAGACTTACCTTTCATCCGCGCTCTACCAAGAATGCTGTGACGTTGGACCGCACAAGTTTTGTGGGGCGTCTTCTTCGGACTCACCGAGGGTTTCCTCGTCATCGAACTCAAGGGCCGAAATCCTGTCTGCCGCAAATTCTCGAGGGAAAGGGACAATATGATGAGCAGTGCTACCAAACGGTCAATTTTTCGTTGGATTCACATCGTGTTTGCTATTCCCATCGTGGGTTATATTTATAGCCCCTTTGAACAAATTCCGAACTATGCCCCGGTGGTTCGATATGTCGCTGTTCCGGTAATTGTCCTTTCGGGACTGTGGATGTGGAAAGGCCATCTACTGCGACGACTTTTTTCGACGAGATCGGCCCAACCAGAGACGGCAGACAACTCCTAACGCCTCGTGATGTCGCTTGGGGGTTGATCACCAGATCGCAGCTTGGTCGAAGGATTCAAAACGAAAGTAAGCAAAACTATGGCAAAGAAGGCGCTGTCACCTAAACAACGGGAAGAGCTACTCGGTGCATTGAAAGCTCGTTTTGAGAAGAACATGAACCGCCATAAAGGACTTGAATGGGCCAAGGTACAGGCAAAGTTGGGAGCCAGTGCTGAAAAACTGTGGGCCATCAATGAAATGGAAACAACCGGCGGTGAACCAGACGTTGTCGGTTATGACAAGAAGACAGGCGAGTACATTTTCTATGATTGTTCAGCCGAGAGTCCTAAAGGCCGCAGAAGTCTTTGTTACGACCGCGAAGCGCTGGAGTCCAGGAAGGAACATAAACCTGAAAATAACGCTATCGACATGGCCGCTGCCATTGGCATTGAACTTTTATCGGAAGAACAATATCGAGAGCTGCAAAAACTTGGAAATTTCGATACGAAGACGTCGAGCTGGGTGAAGACGCCTTCTAATATCAGAAAACTCGGCGGGGCCATCTCTTGTGATCGTCGCTACGACACTGTCTTCACGGGTCACAACGGGGCAGAGTCGTACTATGCTGTGAGAGGGTTTCGTGGCTCGCTGAAGGTCTAAGCGTCCTTCCCTCTACTTATCCGAAGGGCCCAACAGGGCGCGGCAGGAGTATCAGTGGATGAATAAAATGAATCCGAAGGTTGAGTTCTTTTTCAATAAAGCCAAAAAGTGGCACGAAGAATTTGCGAGATTGAGAATGCTCATTCTTGATTGTGGGCTGGCCGAAGAATTGAAGTGGGGTTGTCCCTGTTACACTGATGAAAAAAGAAACATCGTCTTAATCCACGGGTTTAAAGAATACTGTGCGCTTCTGTTTTTCAAAGGTGCCTTGTTAAAAGATCCTAAAGGTATTTTGATCCAACAAACTGAGAATGTGCAGGCGGCGCGCCAGGTTCGCTTCACCAGTGTGCGAGAAATAGCTAAGCTAAAAACGACCTTGAAAGCTTATATCTGCGAAGCCGTCGAAGTTGAAAATGCCGGTTTGAAAGTTAATCTTAAAAAGACTTCCGAATTCAAAATCCCCGATGAATTTCAAAATAAACTAGATGAAAGCCCGGGCTTGAAAACTGCTTTTGCTGCCCTGACGCCCGGACGGCAAAGAGCTTACCTGCTCTATTTTTCTGCTCCCAAACAATCCAAAACCCGTGAGTCAAGGGTTGCCAAGTATACGCGGCAAATTCTCAAGGGAAAAGGATTGGATGATTAGCTTGATCTCTATTCAACGCGGACCCGATCTGTCTTACCGCGGCCAAACGTTTCGGGATGGTACATCTCTTCAGCTTTGGTCGGAGGCACGACAAACAATCCTGGCGTTGTTGCCCGCGCGACGTATGAATAGTCGTAAGCTCCTTCCCAGAGCAGTGAAGTAAACGCTTCAGTGCGGTCGTCTCTTAGATTCTGGTGGTCAAACCACAACGATTGCCGCCCACGCGTCTCTTCGGCCCTATCCGTAGGTATCTGTCCGGTCATCGCCAGGGCGGGATTCAGGGACTCGAAACCGGCGGGCAGCGAATCAATCAACGCTACGTGATAGCGTCGTGCCTGGGCCACCAATGAGAGGCGCACACGTACTCGCGCACCGGCTTTGATATGCCACACGCCATCGGCGTCGCGACTAACGTCCGCGGGATTGTCGATCGCTTCGTAAGAGCGGCCAACGGTGAATCCATAATCCGCCGCTTTCAGGTTCAAATCGGCGGGCGCATAGCTCATACCAATGCGATAGTAAAGTCTTCCCTCCCCTTCTTTACTCACAATCAAGTTCCGCGGTTCAGCTGACAGCGGCGATTCAGGATGCTGATTGCGAGTGTTCTCGATCAGGTACTGCATGGGCACATTGACGACTTGTCGATCCGTCGAACGGCCCTTGAAATCTTGCGCTCCTGCATAAACATCACCCAACCAGACCCGCGCCACAAAACTCGGAGTAACCTTCTCAAACGTATTGAAATAACGATCGAGTGCGAGCACGGTGAAGACGTTTTCCTGGGTATTGTCCCAGCGTCCCTTATGCCGGTGGGCCATCAATCCCTGCACCAGCTTGGGTATTAAATCATTCTTTGGCTGATCGCCTATGAGCGCTTCGAGAATAATTGCGTCGGCACGTCGACTCGAATTCAGAATCAGGTAGTCATCGTCACTATAAGAACAGACAAAGTGCGCGGTGCCCGCAGTTTCCTCGGCCCGGTTATTGAGCAGGTGTCGAATGGCATTCACTTCCCCGCCGGAATCCTTGTCATTGCTGAGCACCGATAGCAACCAGCCGACCGCTTCCAGGGAAAGTTTTTCCAGTCCTGCTTCAGCAATCAGTTCGCGCGCTCGCGTTGTGTCGCGGTCCCCCATTTGCGCCCGCACGTAGAGCGCGTAAGCAATCATTGCCCGACGGGTCGTCAGCTGGTAGTTTGCAGGGATGTTTTTGTCGATGGCGGCGAGATACTGCTGCGACCTTGCAAACATTTCTTCCGGGACGATGAAGCCCTTCTGCCTGGCGCGGGCAAGGGCATGGGCGACGTGGAGGCTGAGGTAAGGCCACGACGGCTCTCCGCGCTTCCAGAAACCAAAGCCACCATCGTCGTTCTGCATGCCCTGTAAGGCCTTGAGGTCGTCCGCTACTGTAGCTTCCAACTCCTTAGACGACGGCATTTCTTTCGCTTTGAAAGCGGTGAGCACATCACGCAACGCGGCAATAGCAATGATGCGCGACGCGCGTTGCTCAGCACAGCCGTAAGAGTAATCCACGAGATAAAAAAAGGCGTCGGTAAGTTCCTGCAGTTGCGTTGAAGACGTCTCAACCTCGAGTTTGCCGAACTGGGGAAAAACATTCGCGGGCGCCTGCACTGGTTGCGTGACCGAACCGTCGTCGATCGCGCCATAGGTAGCAAATGATTCGGTGGTGGCCGGAGTCCACACGGGTAAGGAGATTTCCGTCGCGTCAGACCAGCGACCCGAGACGGCGGCGACCTGGAAACGGGCCACTCCCGCCTTGACAGTCGCTGCCGGGATTCTTACCTCAACGCGATCATGTGCAGGCACCAGCACCCGTCGCCCGGCGGTAGACTTTGTCGCACGGATCCTAGACGTCCTTCCCGGTTGCGCTTTCATTGGCGGGCGCGACTCTGTGATTGGAGTGCTCACGCCGGCCGCCGACGGGATCACATTGAACAACTCCGCGTTCGTTGCGCGTACGGCGACAGCCACACTCATTGGAGCGTTGGTTTGGTTCTGCAAAACAACAGGCAAATCAAACCGATCGCCAAAATTGAGAAAGCGTGGCGCCGAAGGCCGAGCCATCAAGGGCAGTCGAGCCGTGATGGCCGATTCGGTAGAACCAAATTCCTTTTCTCCGGCTACCGCTACCGCCATCACTCGATAGCGCGTCAAATTGTCAGGAAGTTTCACCCGTACGCGTGCGCGCCCATTGACAGCAGTACGAACAGAGGGCGCAAAGACAGCAAGAGCGTTGAAGTTCTCGCGCGGGCGTATTTGTGTTTTCGCGCCTGCAGTGAGCCCTGGGGTGAGTAACAGTAGGTTATGGACATTTGAGAGTGGTAAATCTGTGATCTCGCGCGTAGTCACATAGTTAACCGCCGAGTTGAGTTCAGCAGCCCCGGCATTTCGTGCCCAGTACATGCGGATAAACTGTTCCCTCTCTTCTGTCAGTCCTTTTCGACTGGCGAGCAGCAGGGATTTGCGGGAGCGGTAATCGGTGGCCCCACCTTCCCGTTCGGTATAAAACGTAGCAACTGGATCGGCCATTCTGTAATTGGCCAGCGCCAGCACCGATTCGTCGACAACCACAACAGCTACTTCACTATTGGCGACTGGGTTGCCCGCCGCGTCCTTCACTTCGACCTCGACCGTTGTCTGGCCGCCAGGAAGCATAGTTTTCGCCTGGGGCGTCGCAACCAGCATTAGTTTTCGCGTTACCGGCGGGATCGCCAAACTAATCTCGCCACTGGCAAATGCGGGCCGTTTAGTGGAGAGTGCGGGCAGAACGTTGTCCCCCGCCTGCGGAATATCGTTGGTGCCAGAACGCTCAGCGGCGCCAACCAGATCAACCTGAACGCGCACGTTCGGCGTCCATGATTCCTTAATCGGTACTCGCAGCGTATAAGTTGGCCCATCGATCCGGAAGCGGTGGCTCTCTAAAACTCCCAGGCGCCGCAGGGTCATAACCGCCTCGGCGGGATAGAACGGCGCCTGTACCAGCACCTCCGCCACTTCGCCAGCTTTGTACTCGCGACGATCAGGGATCAGTTGGACCCTTTCCTGTTCGGCGCGTTGTTTCGGCGGGAGTTTGCCCCCGGCGACCCATAAAATGAGCCTACTTTCGTTTGTTCGTCCTAGATCGTCACGAATCGTCGCCGTGACTTGATAAGTTCCCCCACTGTCCGTCGTGAAGACGCACTTCTCCCCGGCACCGCCCGACTTAATTGTGCAGTCCTGTGGTTTGACTTTGACCTCTTTCCAGTTACCTTCCAGTTGTTGCCACTCAATTTGTTCGGCGCGCATCTTGATCTCGCGATTGGCGACTGCCTTGCCGTCAAGATCAGTAACGATTTGCTGAATCACGAGTGGTTGCCCCTGGTGGACAAAGAGATGGTCAGTCCTCAACCCAACATAAAGATCCGCCGGATGGACCAGCGCGGAAGTGGTGGCGCTCCATGTTTGCCGGTTTACGTCCGTCACACTGGCCTGGGCGATGACTACCGAAGGACGCGGCCGGTTCAGGGAATCAAAGTCGATACGAAGGCGGTGTTTTCCGTTCGCATCAGTTTTGCCGACAAACTCTTTCGTCACTCGCGCATTCGAACGCTCGTATGCTTCCCACCAAGGGATCCAGTCACCAAATGTGTAATCACCGCGATTCGGCGGCGTGAAGTTCGTCTCCAGGGCAGTAACTTCCCATTTGACTTCTGCATCCGCCAAGCCGCCACCGGCAAAGTATTTCGCGGCCACTGAAACGTCTGCTCG
>DATFRK010000769.1:0-7291 GCA_035263325.1 Pyrinomonadaceae bacterium
GCGCTCAAGGTAGCATCGAGATCCGCCCGTTCAGATTTCCTGCAAGCGAGTCACAGGCCTAATCGATCTAGCAACTCGAGATACTGCGGCGCGAAGGTGCCAGACCTGACTCTGAGTAGTCAGGAAGGGGTAAGCGACTTGCCGACTCAACTTACCAAAATAGCGCAGTTGGGAAGGGGGTAAGCGACTTGCCGACTCAACTCAATCTACGGTCAACTGAGCGCACCCCCGCTGATGTTGCCGATCAAAAATCTCTGTTGCTAGTGGAAGTTTGCATTTACTGACTGAGCTACTTGGTTGTTGAGAGGTTAGCGGGGGTGCGCTTAGAAGTTTGTAACGTAAGTTGAGTCGGCAAGTCGCTTACCCCCTTCCCAACTGCGCTATTTTGGTAAGTTGAGTCGGCAAGTCGCTTACCACCCTTCCAGACTGCGCAAGTGCGTAGCTGGCGACACGTTGATTAAAGCCCCACTTGATTCTCGGTGTCCGTCGTGCAACTCTCATTTGCATGCCCCACGCAAATGAGACATTAGAACTTGTCTTTCGCGAAGAATACGGAAGGATCATAGCCAGTTTGATCCGTCTCTCCGGCTCGTTTGATCTCGCTGAAGAATCATTACAAGAAGCGTTTGCGACTGCGGTCAAGAATTGGGACGAACAAGGAACTCCACGAAATCCGGGCGCGTGGCTAACTACGGTGGCCCACAGAAAACTGGTCGACGCGATACGACGCGAGCAGACGAAGAATGAGAAACAGCCGCAACTCGAATATGAGGTTCAACGCTTACAGCTTGACGACATCCCAGAACTGTTTGAGGAAGACGTGGAATATCCGGACGACCGTCTCCGGCTGATCTTCACCTGCTGCCATCCTTCTCTAAGCCAGGAAGCACAGGTCGCCCTGACACTGCGTACGCTCGGCGGTCTCACCACGACGGAAATATCGCGCGCCTTCCTTTTGCCCGAGCCCACCCTGGCGCAAAGACTAGTTAGAGCAAAGAACAAGATCCGCACTGCGGGAATTCCCTATCAAGTGCCACCCATCGAGGTACTTTCAGCCCGCCTCGCTTCGGTGCAGGCAGTGGTCTATCTGATTTTCAACGAGGGCTATTCCGCCACTGCCGGCGACAGTCTGATCCGCCGCGATCTTTGTGCCGAGGCAATTCGGCTGGGTCGTGTGCTGTGCGAGTTGGCGCCGGATGAGCCGGAAAACACGGGCCTCCTCGCCCTGATGCTCTTGCAAGATTCCCGGCGTGATGCGCGCATCGACAAGCAGGGTGAACTGGTAACATTGGAAGAACAGGATCGGACGCAATGGGACGCGGCGGAAATTCGCGAAGGGCTGGAACTGGTCGAGCAAGCCTTGCGTCGGCGACGAATTGGTTCCTACCAATTGCAAGCCGCGATTGCTGCGGTGCACGCGGAAGCAAAATCTGCCGCGGATACGGATTGGGCGCAAATCGTTGCGCTCTACGGCGAGTTGCGGCGTTTGAACCCTTCGCCGGTAGTGGCCCTTAACCATGCGGCAGCGGTCGCCATGAGTGAAGGACCAGAAAGAGGATTGCGGTTGATAGACGCGGTGGGTGCGTCCGGACAGATGGACAACTACGCGTTGTATCACGCAGCTCGGGCTGACTTGTTACGACGGCTGCTGCGGTTTAGCGAGGCGCGCTCCGCTTATGAACGCGCCCTGGAGTTGAACACAAACCTGGTCGAGCAGCAGTACCTCAAGAAGAGACTACAAGAGGTCGGCGCGGAGTAGCGACGGGTTCTCTATTTAAATATTTGTTAACTCCTGTCCCTCGATTGTCCCCGGTGATACACTCCCAACCGCTCGCCACACCCTGAACACAAAACTCTCGCTAAGATGCTGCGAAAAGAAGCCATCGTTCTGATCACTCTCCTTGTAGTTTCCGTTCTGGTTGGCGTTCTTTCAGGAATTCCATCCTCTGCCAGCAAGCAAAACACAGCTGAAACCGCGAGTGGCGGACGACCGATTACTCCCGCCGGGTCGCTCGTCAGCGACGCCACCACGCGGCAACCGGCCGTCGCGTCTTTGCCAGTGGCCTTCGTTCGTAGTCCTGACCGCACCGGGCCTGACAATCGCGGACGATATCTAATCAGCGTCAACAGCGGCTTCGGCATTCAGTTCAACGCTGCAGGAAATCGGGCCCAACAATCTCTTAGCGTTATCGATCTGAACGCGAAGCCCGCGCCGCAGGTGGTGCAAAACGTTTTTTTCCCGGCACCACAAAGCGTGAATTTCGGGCTTGTGTTTGCAGCCAAAGTGGCAGCTGATGGCTCATACCCACTCTACGTATCAGGCGGATTTGAAAACAAGATCTGGATCTTTCGTCTGACGCCGGGCGACAGAACACCAATCACCCCCGCCTCACCTGGTCCAAACACAAACGTCGAAGCCCCCTTCATCGACGTCAGTGGCTTTGCGGCAGTAGCTAACTCTCCGCGGTACAACAGCGACAAGTTGCCGATTTATCCCACTGGCCTGTCAATTAGTCCGGACGGCAACACCCTGTTTGTGGCCAATAACCTCGGAGATAGCCTGGGAATTGTCAACGACCTCCGCGGCACGCGAACGTTGGAGAGAGTTTCTTTGCCAGGTCGAAGTGGTCAACCTAACTCCGAGCACTTTACCTATCCTTACGGCGCCCTCGCGATTGCGGGACCGAATGCGCAACAGGTAACCAAGGTTTACGTTTCTTGTTGGAACGACAGTTCAGTCGCCGTCGTCGATTTGAAAAGTAATCCACGAAAAGTTAGCTACATCCCAGTCGGGAGCCACCCAACCGCAATGACCTGGGATGCGACCAGGAACCGAGTGTTTGTGGTCAACTCAGACGACGATAGTGTTTCCCTGATCGACGCGCGAGTTGATCGTGAAATCGAACGGATCAAAGTCGGTCTGGCCGAAGGAAAGCCGCCGGGCAACAGCCCCGAAGGACTGGCGCTCGACAACAGCGGCGCGACTCTTTACGTGGCCAACGCCCACAGTAACTCCCTCGTAGTCGTTTCTCTGCCGGTAACAGCCGCTGAAACAACGGAGACGGAGCGGGACGGAAATGAAATCGGCCGTAGTCGGATTCGTGGCTTCATTCCTGCAGGGCAGTATCCGTCCGCCGTGGCTGTGGTGGGTTCTACTGTCTTTGTCGGTAACGGGAAAGGTACCGGGACGGAACCCTCGTCGTTGGTGGTCAACAACTCCGGTCGCTTCCCCAATGGACCTAACGATCGCTTTCCCGTCGGCAGCGGTCGCGGCTTGGCCCAGGGCGGACAGTACAGCGTGTCCGTGGTGAGCGGGAACATCAGCGCGGTCGCAAACCCGGATGACGCGATGCTGGCCCGCTACACGCAACAAGTAATGCGCAACAATGGTTTGGTGGGCCTGCCGCTAAGCCGGCTGTTTCCGGGAGCGTCGCCGATCAAACATGTCATCTACGTAATTAAGGAGAACCGTACCTACGATCAAGTGTTTGGCGCTGTAGCCCAATCGGGCAATGGTACGCACGCAGACGGCGATCCCGACCTGGCCATCTTTGGGGCCGGCAGTGCCGCCGCCCGGCCGGATGGAACGCAGCAGGATGTAACGCCAAATCACCGGGCCCTGGCGCTTCGCTTCGGCCTCTTCGATCGTTTCTTTGTCAATTCTGAGGCTAGCCCCGATGGTCACAATTGGTCGACCGCTGCGTTTTCGAGTGACTACGTTGACAAATCTTTTCGTTGGAACTACAGCCGCCGCGGTAGAGGTTATGATTTCGAGGGTTTCAACCGACTGCCGAACTACGAACCAATTACCGGCACCCCCTCACTTTTCGACTCTTCTGTGAATGCGGAAGACGTGGCCAACTACATGCGCCAGTTTGTTCCCTACTTGCACGGCTCGCGTGATGTCGCTGAGCCGTCGACGCTGTATCTGTGGGATGCGGCTGCCAAAGCTGGCCTTACTTATCGCAACTACGGTGAGTTTGTCGCCACGCTTTCGGAAGCTGATGTCAAGGCGATCAAAGAGAACAAGAAAAAGGTTTATCCGGATCTCTCCCCCAATGTTTCCGCGTTTGCAACTAAGAAGTCACTTGAAGGTCAATACAATGCCGCCTACCGCAACTTCGATTTGGATTCGCCTGATGCAATGACAGTTGACTCATATCGCGCGGCAAAAGAATCAGGCGGCAGCCTCACTCCGTTGATCAGCAAAGACCATCCACAGGAAAAGTTCCGCGGTGTGTCGCGCTTCGCAGTTTGGTTGGAAGAGTTTCGGCAGTGGGTCGGCGAACGCCAGGCGTCGACCACAGACCACATGCCCAATCTTTCTGTCGTGCGGTTACCAAATGATCACACCGACGGCGTTACTGCGCGGCAGCCGACTCCCCAATTTTTCGTGGCTGACAACGACTATGCGCTCGGTTTGTTGGTAGCAGCAGTGTCAAACAGCCCGTACTGGAAGGACACTGCGATCTTCGTGGTGGAAGACGACGCCCAGGATGGTCCAGATCACGTGGATGCGCACCGGTCAGTTGGGCTTGTGATTAGTGCCTACAACCGGCCGGGCCAATTGGTCCATGAGTTTCACAACACCGTCAGCATGATCAGAACCATTGAACTGTTACTGGGTATCGCGCCGATGAACCAACTGGATGCGACTGCAGCGCCAATGAATATCTTTCAAACGCAGCCGGATCTACATCCGTACCAAGCACTCCTGCCAAACATCGCACTGAATAATCTGACAACCCCTCCCGCGCCGCGCGACGCCGCAACCGCTTACTGGATGCGTCGCACAGCAGAGCAGGACATTTCTCACGCTGATATGGCAGACCCGGAAGTACTGAACCAGATCATCTGGTTTTCCGTAAAGGGCGAGATCCCGATGCCCTCAGCGAGTCGTCTGCCGGCCTTTGATGCGATGAGATTGGGATTGCGCGAGGAACGAGAAGAGGTTGCGTCAGCCGCGCGGAAGAAGGATCGGGATGATTAGGTTTTTGGGCTTTGGGCCTTTGGTCTTGGGTCTTGTTGCTTTTACTTTGTGATTTGAGATCTGAGATATGAAGACTCCGACCAAAAAAGTTACAAGAGTCATAGACCAAAATCCAAAGACCCAAGACCAGTTTCTTAGCACCAAATTCAAAACTCCGTAATCTGAGTTTAATTCTCAGCCGCTACCGTAACGCCGGAGAACGAATATGAAGCTGAACAACAATGGCATCTATTCGCTGCCTGATGGTCGTGAGTTCATTGCGCGTCCCGGGAGTCACGGCGGATTTTTCCTTCATGACCCCAGTAGGGGTGTCGCGGCAGCGCCGGTCTACCTGGTGGACGGATCCGGACAGGTCCTTTCCTGGGGGCGCCGCACTCGCTGGACCCTGGCCGATTTGAGGGATACGGGCAGGATCTCGCAACCAGAGATCCAGCGCCTGCAGATGCTATAAAAACATCCGGGAAGCTGAGATCCTGCGGCCCGGTTAAGTCTAAGTCTCTCCAAATTCATACAAGTTTGAAGGGTCCCTCCTTCATCTTCTCGTAGTTCTTCCCTCACTCCCGCTTTTCTCAAGAACGGAAAACAACCGCCCGCGTAGCTGCGGCTACTAAAGGGAACTGGGAGCGCAGGCGGCTCGCCTGCCGAATTTCGTTTTCGATACGCAGCTGGCGGGCCGCCCCGCCTACCTTCACAGGCGGATGTGTATAATGACGTACCCGTAATTCAGCGCCCATGAATCAGATACTCCGGTTTTTGTTCGGGCATGAACAGGCCGTTTTCACTAATGGACGGTTTGGGTTTGACGTGCGCCCGGGTACGTTACTCCTCCTGGTGATCGCCTTAGTAGTAGGTGCTTTTATCTATTTCATTTATGTTCGTCCCCGGACCAGGCTGACAAAAGGTACGACCGCAACGCTGGTCGCCCTGCGCGCTGCCCTGCTTACCCTGATGATCGTTCTCCTCCTGAGACCGGTAGTTGTCGTCTCATCAGTGATTCCCCGCAGCAGTTACGTCGCTGTCGCAGTTGACGACTCGCTAAGCATGACGCTCAAAGACGTACCCGGCGGTCTCAGCCGGCTGGAGGCGACCAAACAGATCTTGCTGAATTCCAATTCAGGGCAGCCTTCCTTTCTCTCGCGGCTAGACGAAAAGTTTAAGACGAATCTGTATGGCTTTTCCGGCACGCTCAACCGCTTGAAGGATGGTAACGACCTCTTCGGCCAAGGTCGCAGTAGCGATCTCGCCGGCGCCCTTAACGAGGCAATCAAGCGCTCTTCGGGAATGCCACTTTCGGCGGTGGTGGTGGCAACCGACGGCGCCGCCAACGTGCCCTCAGATCTCGAAGCGACGATACGAGAGTTGCGCGCCCGCGACATTGCTGTCTTTACTGTGGGCGTGGGTAATACGTCTCGGCCCATGGATGCAGAGCTCGTTCGGGTGAATGTGCCCCGGCGCGTTTTGGTGGGCTCAAAACTGAACATCGAGGCCTTTCTGGGTTTGACCGGGTATGGCCCAACGAAAGCGCTAGTTGCCGTCAAGGAAGATGGACGGGCCATCAAGACGGAAGAGGCCAACCTGCGTGGCAACGACACCCAGGCACTCAGTCTTGAGATCACGCCCACTACCGCCGGTATGCACCGCTATTCAGTCGAGATCACCCCACTTGATGGCGAGTTAACTATAGAAAACAACAAGCAGGACTCGCTGGTTGAAGTTATTGAAGGACCATTGCGAGTGTTGTATGTCGAAGGCGAGCCGCGGTGGGAACTGGGCAAGATTCGCGAATCGCTACAACCAAACGAAAAGAATGTAACGTTGGTGTCGTTGCAGCGCACGGGCGAGAACAAGTTTTATCGTCAGGGCATAGCGAATCAGGACGAGCTGGTCAGTGGCTTCCCCAAGACTGAGGAAGAATTATTTTCTTACCAGGGTCTGATGATCGGCAGCGTCGAGGCCGGCTTCTTTACCACCGATCAGCAACACAATATCGAAGCCTTTGTCGCGCGTCGGGGTGGCGGCCTGCTCGCGCTGGGGGGACGCCTGGCCTTTGATGGAGGGAAATACAAAGGAACGCCAATCGGCGATCTATTACCGGTAATGCTCAATGGTTATCCCACTGACGATGCGAATTCTTTTTTGCCGGCCTACAAACCGTTCCTCACCGCTGCAGGTCAGGCACATCCCATCACACGTCTCAATGAAGATCGGGCAGTCAATCAAAAGACCTGGAACGATCTTGCGCCGGTATCAGTGGCCGAGGCGTTGCCCAACGTGAAACCCGGTGCGAGCGTACTGCTTGAG
>DATFRK010000770.1:0-7273 GCA_035263325.1 Pyrinomonadaceae bacterium
ATACTACATACGAACTTGATAACTATGGCATCAGAGAACCCGTCCGCGTCTACTGGAATCTGACCCCACCGGAACTTTACGAAGAGATCGCCCGCCGCAACGAAGGAATTCTCTCCGATCACGGAGCTTTGCTTGTCGACACCGGTGAGCACACCGGTCGAGCTGCCAAAGACAAAGCGATCGTCCGCGAATCCGACAGCGAGAACAAGGTCTTTTGGGGCGACGTAAACAAAGATTTTTCCCAGGACAAGTTCAATGCTCTTAAAGAACGCATGATGGCGCACACGAACGGTCGGGACCTGTTTGTGCAGGATACATTTGTCGGGGCAGACAACAAATTCCGGCTACCGATACGAGTCATCAATGAACTCGCCTGGCATTCGCTGTTTGCCCGGACAATGTTTATCAGTAACGAGAATGAGTCAGCGCCACATCAGCCTGAATTCACCATCATCAACCTGCCCAGTTTTCAGGCCAACCCGCAACGTGACGGTACGCGCTCACCCACTTTTATCTTAATGGATTTCAGCCAGCGGCTGGTTCTGATTGGCGGCACCTCCTATGCCGGCGAAACAAAGAAGAGCGCCTTCACCTTGATGAATTACTTACTGCCACAGCGCGGCGTGATGAGTATGCACTGTTCAGCGAACGTTGGCAGCGAAGGCGACGTCGCCATCTTCTTCGGGCTGTCGGGTACCGGTAAGACTACCCTTTCCGCTGACCCCGAGCGGCGACTCATTGGTGACGACGAACATGGCTGGTCAGATGATGGTGTCTTTAACTTCGAGGGTGGCTGCTACGCAAAGGTGATCAAACTGTCCGCCGAGGCCGAACCCGATATTTATCGCACGACCAGAATGTTTGGCACGATTCTGGAAAACGTTGTCTACGATCAGAACACGCGACGCATTGATCTCGACGATGCCAGGAAGACAGAAAACACACGGGCCTCTTATCCCTTGACCAGTATCAGCAATATTGTGCCCGAGGGTCGCGCCGGCAATCCGCGCAACATCATCATGTTGACGGCAGATGCCTTCGGTGTTTTGCCACCAGTCTCACGGCTGACGCCGGAACAAGCGATGTATCACTTTCTGTCGGGGTATACGGCGAAAGTAGCCGGCACGGAACGAGGTATCAAAGAACCCGAAGCTACTTTCTCGACCTGTTTTGGTGCTCCGTTCATGGTTTTGCATCCTGGTGTTTATGCTGACCTGCTAGGCAAGAAGATGGACCAGCATAACGCGGCCTGTTGGTTGATCAACACTGGGTGGAGCGGTGGTCCATATGGAGTGGGCCAACGAATGAAGATCGGTTACACGCGCGCGATGATTCGCGCGATTCTGAATGGCAAGCTGGCGCAGATTCAGACTGCTCCGGATCCCATTTTTGGGGTCCAGGTGCCCACGTCGTGTCCCGAGGTGCCGGCGGAAGTACTGCAACCAAGAAACACCTGGGCTGACAAGGACGCTTATGATCTCCAGGCGCGCGACCTGGCCCGTCGCTTCAATGAGAACTTCAAGAAGTACGAGGCAGGAGTGTCGGACGCCGTCCGCGCCGTCTCCCCCAAGGCTGGCTAAGCGACCGAGATTTGGATTCAAATCCATAGGTGCCCGGTGCAGTAGCCCGACGATCAAGGAGGGCTCAACTACTCGATCCTCGTCGCTGTGAGACTGAGCCCTCCTTGACAGTCGGGCTACTGCACCAGGCCGGCAACAGAGATTCGAGTAACTCAAAACCTCCAGCCAAATCCCAAACTAACCTGGAAGTTGTTCTTCGTCGCGGCATTCAACACATTCTGATTGTTGAACTGCCCAAACGTGCGCTGCGGATAGTGAATTATCGTGTCGCCTATGTCCGCGCGAATGATCGTTCTTTCAGTGGGATAGAACTCCACCACCCCACCAAGGTCCATAGCGAAATCCTTCTCGTGTGAAACAGTGCAAGCCGATCCGAACGTGGACGCGGTGCACGAGCCTGGTGATGAGAAGTCACCAAACCACATGACTCCTGGTCGGGCTTTGGCAAAGACACCGGCCCATCTGTTCTTGACCCCGGCCTTGAGCCCAATGAAACCCTGTAGCTTCTGCCCCAATTCTTCGTTCCCCAAATGAGTCTCAGGGAAGAAGTTGCCTTCGGCGTCGATCGCAAAATTCTTGCTGAGGTTATAGGCCAGTCTGCCACCTAATCCGTGGACAGTTGAGTCTCCGCTGGCGATAGTGGGTAATGTGCGCGCTTTGAAGTCCGTTAACGTCAGCGAGGTGAACACTCCGCCCACCTCAAACTTGTGCTCATCAATTTGAGCACTCGCATTAATCGTGGCCACGAACAACGAAAATATTGACAATGCGATCAGTCTCGCGTGCATGGTCCCTCCCGGGCATCATTGGAATTCTTTGGCCAGGTCGTTTTTTTGGCGTCAACCACATCCGGCGGCGAAGCCGAAACCATGTTCAAATTGTTGGCTGCGCCTTCCCTCTGCGCCTCTGCGTTAACGCCTCTTAAACATCACCCTTACTGACATAGGCAGAGACGCAGCAGCGGCACAGAGACTTTGCCGCTCTCTGGCAAAGACTATGCCTTCGTTAGGCTGAGTACTTTTGCGTGGAATTGGAGATCAGAGAACTTGACGGGAAGATATTGCTTTCAGGTGCAGGATAATTTTGTCAGTGAGTACCCAACGTCGTGAGGAGTTTTTGAAAACGTGGCTCATCGGAAAGAGGCGCAAACGCTTCTTCACCTTTCAAGCGCGAGAGATCTTTGAACCCAAGGGAAACTGACTCTTCCAGTGTTTGCAGCGCCGATTTCTTCTCCCCCTTTAACGCGTAGATTCGCGCTGTTTCAAAAGCGAGGTTGGAATTTTTTGGATCTGCTTGCCTGGCCAGCTCGTAATTTGTGAGCGCGCCCATATAGTCCTTTTGCGTTAGGCTCGCCTGCCCTGCTTCAATCGACTGAATGAGAGTATGAGAAAGTATGCGACGCGCGAGACGTCGATCCGCAGAATCAATTTCCAGGTCCTTCTTCTTGCGCCAATCAGCGAGCCTGGCGGTGGCTTCTGCCCGATAGTTCCTGCTTGCATCGAGATCATAGGGCTTCAGCCACAACATCCTGATCTCGCCAGCCTCGCGCAGTTGCCGCTGGTGTAACTCTTCTTCTGCTTTCTTTTCGCGTTTTAGCTCCGGCGATTTCCGCAAGTCATCAGCTCTTCGCGTTACCTCGGTCACATCGCGAAGCCCCTGGAAATCACGGCTTAAGGAGAGGAAAGCTTTTTGTGCCTGGACCAGGTGCTGAGCGCTGAGGAATTGTTCCGCCTCTTTCAGCCGCTCATTGAATTGCTCTCCGAGAAACTGATCGTCTTTCCCGACAACCCCGGCTCTCATTGACTGGAGCGTCAACCAGGCAAACGCATCCGTCAGCGCATCCGCTGGAGCCCACTCGTGTCCACCGCCGATTGTTTCGAAGTGGTAAGTAAGACCAAGCTCCTCCAGCTTCTTATCGAGCTCCCACATTTCCTGAAAATTGAAATCATCGACGCCGACAATGCCATAGTAAACAAACGAGGTCTTCGCATCCGGCTGGATATCGGCGGGAAAACCGGCGCCGTTAGCAATCACTCCAGCCAGACAGCCGCGACACCGACTGGCGAACATGGCAGCGAGACGCGACCCGCCTGAAAAACCGGCGGCGTAGGTCCGCTTCTCATCGATACTAAAACGCGTATGGGTGTCGTTCCAGAAGTCTGTGAAGATCTTGCCGATGGTCTGACCGTTCAGTCCGTTTCGCGAGTTGTTTGAGCAAGCCACGATATAGCCATACTTCCTGGCTGCGGGAACAAAACGTTCAAGCGCAGTTTTGCCACGTGCTCGCGGATCGAGGCAGAAGAGGGTCGGCCACTGTTTCTGCGGAGAGTAGTTTTCCGGTAGGTAAAGGGCGTAGGACTGATCGGGTGAGGCTTGAATGACTACGTTTCCTACGACCACGCCGGTGGGCAGTGCGTCGCTATTGGTCTGGGCCAGGACCGGATGCAAACACGACAGCGCGATGATCAGGAAAAGTACTTTCATCCTTTGGAGTGCGGCGACTCGTCGCCGCTTTATGATCGAAAACAACCGGCCCAAAGCAACTTGATCACAAAGCGCCGACCAATCGGCGCACTCCAAATTATCCTGGCGGCCAGTGCATTGGTCGTCCACCCAGCAAATGAACGTGAAGATGGAAAACTGATTGTCCAGCGCCAGCCCCGGTGTTGATTACCGCGCGATAACCACTCTCCGCATGTCCCTGTTCGTTGGCGACGCGAGCCGCGACCCGAAGCAGGTGACCCAACAGTGCTTCGTCACGCTGCGAGGCGTCGTCGAGTGACTGCAAATGCTCGCGTGGGATCACCAAAGCATGCGTTGGAGCTTGCGGGTGAATATCCTTAATGACCACGCAGCGTTCATCTTTATGAACAAATTCACCCGGAATTTCTCCGGCAATGATGCGACAAAACAGGCAATTGTTATCTTCCGACATCCTTCTCAGCTCCCCTTGTCTGAACTCAGTGGCCCTTACGCAGGAAGGGCCTCCTCTGGTAGTGGCGTCGTAACTGACGCCCGAACTCTTTCAATATCAGCTCCCAGCTGACGTAGCTTCGCCTCAATTCTCTCGTAACCGCGATCAATATGATAGACGCGATCAATGATCGTTTCGTCCGTCGCCACCAATCCCGCCAGCACCAATGAAGCCGAGGCACGCAAGTCAGAGGCTATGACCCGTGCGCCGGTCAATGCGGTTGGTCCATCCACCACCGCATTACGCCCATCGATGTTAATGCGGGCCCCCATCCGTTGCAGTTCGGACGCGTGCATGAAACGGTTCTCAAAAACAGTCTCAACGATAGTGCAACGGCCGCGAGCCTGCGTCGTCAACACCATGTACTGGGCCTGCATGTCTGTAGGAAATTCCGGGTAAGGCGCGGTGGCAACATCCCTCGCGTCCAAGCCATTAGGACAGATGACCCCCAGCGTGCTGGGATTCACTTCCTTGATCTCTACTCCCACTGCCGCCAACCGGGCAATCACACTGGTGAGATGATCTGGGCGGCAGTCCTTGATTTCCAGATCTCCTTTCGTGATGGCCGCGGCCACAATGAAAGTTCCTGTCTCGATGCGGTCAGGAATAATGGTGTGTTCGGCCCCGCCTAAAGATTCAACGCCCTCTATTTCAATGATTGACTCGCCAGCGCCGTTAACCCGCGCCCCCATCTTGTTGAGTAGGTCCGCCAGGTCGACAATCTCGGGTTCCCTGGCCGCATTACGCAGCACTGTTGTGCCGCGAGCCAGCGTCGCTGCCATCATCAGATTTTCCGTGCCGGTTACGGTTACTTTGCTGAAGTTGATGTCAGCCGCCCGTAAGCGACCATCCGCGGGCGCGCGTGCGACGACGTTGCCTGATTCGAGTTTGACTTCAGCGCCAAAGCTTTCAAACCCCGCTAGATGTAGGTCGATGGGCCGGGTACCAATGGCACAACCGCCTGGCAAAGAAACCTTAGCTTTGCCAAAGCGTGCTAACAGGGGTCCCAAGGCCAACACTGACGCGCGCATGGTTTTCACCAGCTCATAAGGGGCTTCAAACAGCTCGATATGCGAGGCGGTGATCTTGTGAGTGCGGAGTTCTGGCGTTAGCACGGTTGCGCCAATGTCTTCCAACAGTCGGCGCTGGGTAATGATGTCGCGAACGTACGGGATGTTGTGAAGCGTAACGGTTTCCGGTGTAAGCAGGGCGGCAGCCATACAGGGAAGGGCTGAGTTTTTTGCTCCACTAATCGAAACTCGCCCTCGCAAAGCGCGGCCGCCAGTGATCCGAAACTTGTCCACGATACTGACAGATTAAAGGAAAAAGGGGAAAGGATAAAGGGGGTGAGTGGTCCGTTGACAGTGGTCAGTGGTTTTGGCCTTTGGTCTTGGGTCTTCGGTCTTGGGCCTTCGTCTTTGGTGAGTCCGAGATCTGAGATTCGGATCTCAACGCTCAAGAGGCTAAAGGCCGAAGACCAAAAACCTAAGAGCAAAAAACAAACGCGACGCGGGTGCGGCCCACGTCGCGTTTGTCTTCAGGCAGGTCCGCTTGGACTAGTTGCTCCCAGTTCGTCTGATGCGAACCCCACCATTAGTCGTCATGGCTCGAACTGTCGCTCCGCCTGAACCCAGGTTAACCGCCAGTTCTCGCGTGATTCGGCCTTGTACTGTTACTGGAAAGTCAACTGTTAGGCCGCCATTGACTGTGCCCGTTTCCAAATGTGCCGAGTAGTTCTCCGGCACAGACATCATCACTCCCCCATTGGTCGTTCTTACGTCTAGAGTTTCACCGTCCCAATGATCGCCGCCGAGTTCCACCATCAGCCCCCCGTTTGTAGTGGAACCACGAACACTACCACCCACGTACCTCAGCACAACTCCGCCGTTCAAGGCGTCAAAGTCGATCTTACCGTTGACATTCGCGATGGAAATCCCACCGTTGTGAGTATTCAACGAGAGGTCGGAACGCTTCGGCACGAACACCTCGTAGCTGACGTCCCATTGATAGTTCTTGTCTCGCTCAGGTCCACTGGCAAAGATCTTTCCGCCACCAGTTTCAATCCTGATCTCCTTGCCCAGTGTCTCAGCCTCTTCACGCGTCGGCGCCGCTGCTTGTACCCTGGCACGTACCAGTACCTGATTCTGATCCCAACCCTTAACCGAGATGCCGCCGTTTTGTTTGCCATCGACGGCGACCGCTCCCGTCGCCGCCAGTGTCTGCTCCCTGATCTCGCAGTTGCTCACCAGTCGGTCGTTATACCAATGGTCTTGACAACTGAGTGACCCGCCTTTGCTAGTCCGCTCCTGACCCAAAATGCCAATGCTGCAAATACCCAACGCCACAACAACAAACACAGCTCTGCTCACAAATCTGTACATAAGTTCGTCTCCTCAAAAATTGCGCTTTCTTGTTGCTCGAGGTTCTTGCCGTTCTTGTAGGGTAAACACCACTGGCGCGAAACTTGTGGCAGGAGTTTCTGCCTAGCTACCAGCTATGGCTTTTGCAACAGGACAATGCGAGGAATACCTTGTAGATCCGGTCGAATCTCAAGCAATTTCCAGCGTTGCTCAGTAACAAGTCGCCTGACTGCCTCACCCTGATCAAAACCTATTTCCAGCACCAAATACCCCTGCGGCTTGAGGAACGCCGGGGCGTCAGTGAGAAGGCGGCGAATTACTGAGAGACCGTCAGCACCCGGTGAAAGAGCAACTGGTGG
>DATFRK010000771.1:0-3832 GCA_035263325.1 Pyrinomonadaceae bacterium
GGGAAATTATCTCGTCACGATTACTTTTGGGGATCCTGAAAACGATACGGTGACGACTGTCAAAGCAGAACTGCGACGGTTGATGCTCGAGCGGGTCGAGACGGCGCGCGGCAAGTTTGTGACGCGAACTTTCGCCGTAAACATCCGCACCCCCACGATCGCCGGTGGTGGCGAAGTTAAATTGAAGGATCGTGAGAAAACTACCGAAGCATGGGCCTGGGATGAGAAGTTAACCCTGGAGTTCAACAACTCGCATCCTGCGGTTGCGGCCATCGAGATTGTTCGCGCCGACAAGCTGCCGACAATCTACGTGCTTGGCGATTCAACCGTGTGCGATCAACCCAGTGAGCCTTACAACAGCTGGGGCCAGATGTTGACTCGATTTTTTCAGGCTAATGTCGTCGTCGCCAACAACGCAGAGTCAGGTGAGTCGCTACGGAGTTCGCTTGCTGCGCGTCGCTTGGACAAGGTTGCCAGCCTGATGAAGCAGGGAGACTTCCTGTTCATTCAGTACGGTCACAACGACGAGAAAGAAAAGGGTGAGGGAATCGGCGCCTTCACCAGCTACAAGGCTGATTTGAAAAAGTTTGTAGCGGTCGCAAGAGCGCATGGCGTCACTCCAGTTTTGATCACGCCGGTACAACGTCGCACTTTTGATCAGCAAGGCAAAATTTCCAACTCGCATGGTGACTATCCGGAAGCAGTGCGCCAGGTGGCCAAAGAGGAGAAAGTCGCTCTGATCGATTTGCACGCCATGTCGACGAAATTCTACGAGGCGCTTGGCCCCGAACAATCGAAGCTGGCTTTTAAGGAAGGCGACGGCACGCATCACAACAGCTACGGCAGCTACGAATTGGCGAAGTGCATTGTTGCAGGCATTCGCGCGGCAAAGTTGAGTCTGGTCCAGGATCTGGTCAGCGACGCACCGGCGTATGACCCATCGCATCCTGACCCAATTGCCAGTTTTAGTTTGCCACCGAGTCCGATGAGTACGAACACCAAACCACTGGGCAACTAATTTGGAGTGCGGCGACTCGTCGCCGCTTTGGGATCGGGTACCTTTCGACAAACCTACTTAACTATCTTAACCAGGATGAGAAATAGTGATCACAAAGCGGCGACAAGTCGCCGCACTCCAAAGTTGAGTTGGCTGTTCGTGTCAATGCTTTTGCTTTCTTCGCCAACTGCAGCCCGCGCTGATGTGCACTTGCCCGATGTGCTTAGCAGCAGCATGGTGCTGCAACGCGATCACTCGATCCCCATTTGGGGAACGGCCGACCCGGGCGAAAGCGTCACCGTTACCTTCGCCAGCCAGAAGAAGAGTGCAACGGCCGACAAAGATGGGAAGTGGTTAATCCATCTCAGTTCGTTAAAGGCCAATGCCACGCCGGCCACGATGACCATCCAGGGCAAGAACAAACTTGAACTGAAAGACATCCTGGTAGGCGAAGTTTGGCTGGTTGCCGGTCAGTCAAACATGCAACGGCTCCTGAGTGAGACAGCGAATGGCGCGGAAGCAATTGCCGCTGCAGATCACGCAGACATTCGCTTGTTCAACGTCAGCCGCGCGGTGGGCTTCAAACACGCGCCACCGCCGCTCGGAGTGTGGCAGGCATCTAGTCCGGAGTCAGTCAAAGAATTCTCGGCGGCGGGTTACTACTTCGGGGTCGAGCTGCAAAAAGAATTGAACGTTCCGGTTGGTTTAATCAACTCGTCGTACGGTGGCTCGCAGGCAGAAGCATGGACACCCGTCGAATACCTGCTGGCGTCGTCGGATCTAAAACCCACGGTCGAGCGCACTAAGATCTGGGACGAAGAGCGGCCGCGAGTAAAGGTTCAGTACGACGAAGCGATCAAGAAATGGCGCGAGGATTCAGATAAGGCCAAAGCTGCTGGCGCCAGACCGCAACCATCGCCGGCGGTGCCCGACTCATTACGTGAGTATCGCATTGCCGCGTCGATCTACGACGGCATGATTGCGCCTTTAATTCCTTTCTACATTCGCGGCGCGTTTTGGTACCAGGGCGAATCGAATGAAGCGCGCGCGCAGCAGTACGAGATCTTGTTGCCGGTAATGATCAAGGCCTGGCGCGAGCGTTGGGGCGAAGGCGACTTTCCCTTTGGGATTATTCAACTGCCCAACTACCGCGATCAAAAAGCTGACCCCGCTGATGAGGCGTGGAGTCACATTCGTGAGGCCCAGCGGCGCACCGCGGAAAAGATATCGAATGCGGGACTCATTGTGACCATCGACATCGGAGAAGCACGCGACATCCATCCGAAGAATAAATTGGATGTAGGTAAGCGCATGGCCTATTGGGCGCTAGGGGATGTTTATTCCAGACATTCAGTGCGGTCAGGGCCGAGCTTCAGTGGCGCGACAGCGTCTGGCTCGGAGTTATTGGTCACGTTTGCCGATGCGGGTAGAGGATTAAAGACTCGAGACGGAGGAAAACTGGAGGAGTTTGCGATTGCCGGAGCAGATCGCCAGTGGCATTGGGCCGAAGCGAAGATCGTGGGTCGAAATCGAGTGAAGGTATGGTCGCCCTCCGTGCCGCAGCCGATCGCGGTCCGCTACGCCTTCAACAACAATCCGAAGAATCCGAATCTGACGAACGATAGCGGACTGCCCGCGTCGCCGTTCCGCTCTGATGATTGGCCTGGCCCAACGGACGGGAAGCGTTAAGATATGGGGCATTGCTGCCAATCGACCTTTGGAGTGCTGACTGGTCACGCAGTACAGGGAGCGGAGCGACCTGGTCTTTTTCCCCAGGGAGTTCGTTGGGTGGAGAGGACCAGGTCGCTCCGCTCCCTGTACTGCGTGGCCCTCTCCGCAATCCGAAGACAAAAACGCGTTCTCGCTCCAGTTGGAAGTAAAACTTTTCGTGCAGTAATCAACAGCATAATTCGTAGTGGCGGAATTGTTTTGGTTCGTGGTTAAGACGCTGATTGAAACTCCATCACGTCGCTCCGAGCTGACGAATTCCGCGTGTGTTCCACCACCGCGAACCCGAGCTGGGACGGGTCTTCGAAGGTAGTGGCAGAACTTTGGTCCAGATTGCGTTGCCAGTCTGGGACTGATCCAATAATAAAAGGAGAGTAGCCATGCGACTCGTGAACATTCTCATAGCCCTCGTCTTCTGCACCGTTGTGGCAACAGGACAGACGAACAGAGGCGCCATAAGCGGCACGGTTTTAGATCAAAACGGCGCTGCCGTCCCCGGCGCAACGGTAACAATTACCAATCTGGGTACAAACCAGGCGACGAAGGTGACGACCTCTAGTACCGGCACCTATTCGATTAGCTCGTTAGAACCTGTCACGTACCGGGTGGTTGTCGAGGCTACCGGCTTCAAGAAATCAATCATCGAAAGCGTTAAGGTTGATACGGCAAGCGTAGCTGCAGCCAACGTCACACTCGAAACCGGGGCAGTCGCTGAAACAGTGACTGTAAACGGAGACACTCCACTGATCAGTACTGAGACTGGTACGACCAGCCAAACCATCGGCGAACGCCAACTGCGAGATCTACCGCTAAACAATCGCAGCGTGCTGGACCTGGCAGTAACTGCTCCGAATGTTACCGGTGACGCCGGCAGTGAAGATCCCGAGGTTACAGCCGGTCAGCCAGTTCCTGGATTCAATTTGAATCTAAACGGTGGTCGGTCAGGAAGTACCACAATCCTGGCAGACGGTGTGAACAACACCGGAGTCGGTATTGCGCGCGCCGTGGTGAGTTTTACCCCGGAGACGGTCCAGGAGTTTACCGTGCAAACGTCGGCGTACTCGGCGGAGTACGGTCAAACCGGCGGCGGGGTTATCAATGCCACAA
>DATFRK010000772.1:0-3639 GCA_035263325.1 Pyrinomonadaceae bacterium
CCACCTCATCGAATTTGATGCTCGCGTCGTGGATGTGACCGAGCGTGTCAGCGGTTGGACTGCAGTGGTGCTGGATCGCACCGCTTTTTATCCCACCGGCGGCGGCCAACCAAGCGATACTGGTACCTTGAACGGTTTTCGCGTGGTCGAATGCGTTGACGATGGCGACAACGGTGTACTCCACGTCTTGCAGGGAACAACACCGACCATCGGAGCGGAGGTCAAGGGTCGGATCGACTGGTCGCGCCGTCTCGATCACATGCAGCAACACACGGGTCAGCACATTCTCTCCCAGGCCTTCGTCACTCTTTTCAACGCTCCGACTCGAAGTTTTCGAGTCCTGGAACAATCGTGCGAGATCGATGTAGAACTAACCAACCCTTCAACCGAGGTTATCGAGCGGGCGGTTGAGCTTGCCAACAATGTGATCTGGGAAGATCGGGTCATCACCATCCACAATGTTACCTCCGAGGAAGCAGCTTCGCTGCCACTGAGAAAGGAATCCGCGCGTGAGGGCGAGTTGCGTTTGATCGAAATCTCCGGCTTTGATCTGACGCCGTGTGGCGGTACACACGCCTATCGCACGGGCGAAATCGGTATGATTGGAGTGCGATCTTGGGAACGAGCGAAAGGCATGACGCGGATTGAGTTTGTCGCCGGCACGCGAGCGCTGGCCGACTACCGACGGGCTAATCAGAGTGCACGTGAGGTAGCAGCGGTGTTCAGTACCGGAAGAGACGATGCACCGCAGTCGGCGGCCCACATGATGGAGGAGAATAAGGAGCTCCATCGACGCTTGCGTCTGTTAGAGGAAACTGTTGCTGGCGCCGAGGCAGAAAAATTGTTTGCTGCTGCCCCCACGAACCCAGCCGGCACTCGAGTGATTAGTCAAAAGTTCGCCGGCCGCGACGCTGAGTCGTTAAAGCAACTCGCGCACGCGTTGATCGCAAATACGAAGACTGTTGTGTTACTGGGTTCACATGACGGCGACGCGGCGCGGCTGGTCTTCGCCCGTTCGGAAGACGCTGCCGGCGATATGAATGCCTTGATGCGTGAGGCTTGTGCTTTGATGGAAGGTCGCGGCGGTGGTAGACCAGACATGGCCCAGGGCGGCGGCAAGCAAGTGGAAAAACTTGACGAAGCCCTCAACCTGGCCAAGGCGAAATTGGATGAACAGCAACACTAACAAGTGTCAGTTACAAAAGATCCGGAAAATTCGTTTGCCGGAACGGTTTCCTTTTGGCTAGTCCTGATAGGGACTACATGTTTATAGCCCACCGTAAAATCGCGCGCTCCGGAGACGCGCCATGTTGGTCGGCTGCACATCCGACTCCTCCGGAGTCACAAACGATTTAACGCCCCAATGCTATAAACATTTGGCCGCTCCGGGGCCATCCTCTTGAGTTTCGGCAAATTGTAAAAATAGGAGCCTCGAATGAAGGTTTACTTCCCTGTGCTGGTGCTTTGTTTTATCACCTGCTGCACTGCTGTCGTTTCGGCGCAAACACAACTTACTGTCAAAGCCGAAAATAAACTTGCCTTACAAAGACAGAGCCAAACCATCGAACTCGCCGCCAAAGATCTGGCGCCGCTGGGCGAGAAAGACCTAACGAAGATTCACGTGCGCGACGCGTCCGGAAAAGACGTACTCAGTCAGGCAGTAGACATCGATTACGACGACTACCACAAACCCGACGTGGTGATCTTTCAAGCCGACTTCGGACCCAACGAGACAAAAACCTTCACCGTCACCACGGGCAAAAAGGTCGAATACAGCAAAGATGATTTCCGCGCCTACGGTCGTTTCGTGCGCGAACGATTCGACGACTTCGCCTGGGAGAACGATCGCATTGCCCACCGCACCTACGGCAAGGCCCTGATTACCTGGAAAGGTGAACCGTTAACGAGCAGCGCCATTGATATCTGGTCCAAGCGGACACCAAAACTCATCATTAACGACTGGTACATGGTGGACAACTATCACACCGACCTGGGTGAAGGCGCCGACGATTACTCCGCTGGGCCAACGCGCGGCTGTGGCGGCAGCGGACTGTGGGCCAACAACCAACTCTACGTGCCCAGCAACTTTGTCGATTCCCGCGTGCTCACCAATGGCCCAATTCGCGTGATGTTTGAACTGGTGTACGAGCCCTTCGACGTCAATGGACGGAAAGTGTCCCAGGTACTACGAATCTCGCTCGACGCCGGTAGTCAATTGGATCACTTTCAAACTTTCTACAAACCGGAAAGTGGCACCGACCCAGTGGCAGTGGCCATCGGCCTCAAGAAGACCAAAGAAGCAAAGTTGGACCTCAACGCGGAGCGAGGCTGGTTAACCACGTGGGAACCGATGGAAAAGAATCTCGGCATGCAAGGTCTGGCGGTGATCGTGAACCCGGGCGAGTTCGACAAACAAGCGGAAGATACGCGCAATAACCTGGTGGTGCTCAAACCCTCCAACGGCAGCGTGTCTTACTGGTCCGGTTTCACCTGGGACCGCGCCGGCAAGATCACCTCCGCCGACGCCTGGAAAAAATACATCGACGAGTTCGCGCAGGGCGTTGGCTCCCCAATCGCGGTTACCGTTTCCCAATAGTTTTTGCCCCAGTCGTTTCGCAATAGTCTTTGCCACCGTCTATGCCACGGCCTTGCGCCGTGGTACTTAGTTTTGCCACAGTCTATGCCACGGCCTTGCGCCGTGGTACTTACGATGGCTGCTACCGAAGCGCGCCCTCCCTTGAAAATGGCGCCTGCGGCGCCAAACAGAAAAGGGGGGTGCTACTAGCCTCAAGCGTGACACTTCCACGGCGCAAGGCCGTGGCATTCTGACTTTCCCTGCAACCAGGTCGCAGCATTCAGATTTTCCCGACAACAAGGTCGCAGCATTCTGACTTTCCCTACACAAGGTCGCGGCATTCAGATTTGACACACACCCAACCTGCTCCCTAATATGCATCTCGGCGTGGGGCAGTAGCTCAGTTTGGCAGAGCGCCGCGTTCGCAATGCGGAGGTCAGGGGTTCGACCCCCCTCTGCTCCACCAAGAGATTCAACCACTTAAGGCAGGGCCGCCACCCTGCCTTTTTCATTTTGTGACCATATTGTGACCACGTTTTTTGACACCATCGATTCCAACGCGTTGCGCTTCCTTTCTTCGCTTGCGTGGGTGTATCGCTTGGTCATGCGAAAGCTGGAGTGTCCGAGTATTTCCGCAATGGTCACAATGTCGGCTCCCGTAGCTGCGAGCCTCGATGCGGCGGTGTGACGAAGGTCGTGAAAGTGGAGATCGTGAATGCCTGCGACCTGGCAGGCTTTCTTAAAGCCCTTCTTGATTTCCACCAAGCATCCTTCTTTTCGCGGACTGTTAAATACATACTCACTTTCACCTTGCTGTTGGCTCAGCAACCCATGCACAACCTGATTCATGGGAATGATTCGGTTGCGGTTTGTCTTGGTTTGAGTGACACATATCAGCCCTCGATTCAAATCCACCTCAGTCCACTTCAATGAGAGAATCTCGCCTCGACGCATTCCGGTGTTGAGAGCTAACTGCACAATCGAGTACAGCGAGCTTCCCTGGTCCAGTGCGTCGAGCAAGCTTAACTCCTCTTTCTCGCTCAAGAATCGTGTTCGTGAGTTAT
>DATFRK010000773.1:0-5029 GCA_035263325.1 Pyrinomonadaceae bacterium
GGTGATGGGAGAACGAATTGTGGCATAGCTTAACTGCGCGTCGAGTGTGGCCAGGTGTTGTTGGGCCTGGGCAGTGCGGGCTTCGGCGAGTGCGCGATCGTTTGGATTTAACGACTTGGCGCGTAGGGCAACAGTCTGTTCCTCCAGACGCAGTTCGTCTTCCGCAGTTGTCAATTCGAGTTGCGAGGCTTCCAGATCTTTTTTCGAGATTCCGCCATTGGCAAAGAGCGCGCGGCGGCGTTCGTAAGTGGCGCGGGCAGTGTTAACTCTGGCCCGCGCATCGAGCAGTGCCTTCTGGTCTTCGGCGTTCGTCTTGGGGATAGTGCCGGTGACGAGACTGCGTTCATTCGCGCGTGCTTCATTCAGGGCGGCTACTGCCTCAGCGCGTTGCGCTTGCAGATCGCGCGACTCCAGCACGGCAATTACTTCACCTGCACGTACGACTTTGTTCTTTAGCAAGGGCATCTGCTTGATCTGGGCGCTAATCTTTGCTCCTACATCCGCTTTTTCCCGCGGCCAGATCGTACCCACCGCGGTGACTTGAGCGGCGATACTGCCTCGTTCCGCTTTCACAACCTTGACACTTACGACCGGTGTGACTTCCTTTTCGCCACCGGCGTCAGATCGTTTCAAACGCCAGATGACCAGGACGACCAGGGCGAGGACAATGAGTCCAACGGCAGTCGCCCCTACCAGCAAGTCTCGCTGTCGGGTTCGCTTACGGGTGTCTGGCTCAACCAAAGAGCTGTCGTCAGATCGAAGATTGTCAGGGTCTTCATTCATATTCGTTCCATCACTGGCCAGTCGCTTGCTTCAATCGAGCCAACGCTGTTTGGTAATCGAAGAGCGCTTGAGAGAGAGCGCTGCGCTGTTCAACCAGGGTCGTTTGTGCGTCGGTGACTTCGACTATTTGGGCCTCACCGGCACGATAGCGAGCGATCGAAGCGGTCACGTTGTCTTGTGCTTTGTTTACGCCGTCACGTGCCAGGCGAATGCGAGCCGCAGCGCTGGTTGCCTGGGCCCGGGCTGCGTAGAACTGTTGGGTGAACCCGCGTTGGGCCAGGGTGCGCTCGTTCTCTGCCACTTGCGCTCGCAAACGCGCCTGTTGTTCGCGGCTGCGACTGGCGCCCCAATCGAATATCGGGATTGAGAAGCTAATCGTTGCCGAGGCGCCGGTGTGTTGCCGTAGACGAGGCTGGGTTAAGGAGTCGCTATCGAAGCCACCATTGATCGAGTAAGAGAGAGAAGGGAGGCGATCTGCGCGGGCAATCTTCACTTCCTGACGCGCGGCTAAGAGTTCTTGTTCAAATTGAATGAACTCGGGCCGTCGCGTCACATCCTCAGATTTGTATTGCTCATACTCCGCATCATTGGGGAGCGCCAGGGCCAGGTCGCTGGTGGCAATCGGGCGGGAAAATTCATAACCAACCAGCACGCGCAAAGATCCAGCAGCGACCTCCTCGTTGACCCTGGCGCGTTCCAACTCATCGCGACGCGTTAGGGTCTGCAACTGGGCGCGGGTCAAGTCAACCTGTGCCACTTCGCCGCCGCTGAATAGCAGGGAAGTGATGTGTTCGAATTCTTCGGCCGCGCTCAAGTTACCTGCAGCGGCCCGATTTTGTGCGATTGCCAGCGCCAGGCCGTAGTAACTCTCAATCACAGCCTGGGCCAAGGCGCGCCGGGCGACTTCAGTGCCGGCGTGTGCAGCCGCCAGTAACGCGCGATTTCTCGCCAGCGTCGCGCGTAATTTTCCAGCAATATCAAGATCTCCGGAGACACTTAAGAAAGCTTCGTATGCCCCAATCGCATCGCTCGCGATAAAGCTGGGCGCCCGTGGTTCCCCCGGTGGCAAACCCGAAGCGGGTGTGGTGTAGATGTAGGCAAGGGGCGCGCTGAGTTTGGGGAGAAAGGCGCTTTGTGCCTGTTTGACGTCTTCCGAGGCGATTCGTTCGTTGAGAATTGCAGACTGATATGTTGAGGCTTGCACATTTGCCAGCCGTAATGCGTCATCAAGTGTCAAGGGAGTGACCGGCTGATTCTGGCTCGGGTTCGGCGGAGTTGGAGAAGGTGTCGGGACCTGGGCCGGCGAGTTCGCCACCAGGCACACAATCAACGTTAGTACCGCAAGGGGGATTGCCTTCGGTCTCGCTCGCTTCGACATATTCGATCGGTGATCGAAGCGAGTATACGTTTTGCTACCTTAATGGAGGATTAATAGACCGTCCCAAATCAATGTCGGGATTCGAGGATGTAGCCTTCACCGCGACGGGTGTGCAACAGTTTCTTTGTATGGCTTTCGTCGATCTTTTTGCGCAGGCGATTCATGTAGACCTCAATCGTGTTGGAAAAAGGATCGAATGAGTCGTCCCAAACATGCGCGGCGATGTCGGCGCGCGAAACAAGTTGGCCGCCATGTCGGGCTAGATACTCCAACAGTGCATATTCCTTGGCGGTCAACTGGATAACTTGACTACCGCGAGAGACGCGGTGACTGGCAGAGTCGATGGTGAGATCTTCAATCTGAAAGACATCGGGACGAACATGGGCGTCGCGTCGCAGGAGAGCGCGAATACGGGCCAACAGTTCGCGAAATGAAAATGGCTTGGTTAGGTAATCGTCCGCGCCGGCATCGAAACCCGTGACGCGATCATCAATGGTGGCCCGCGCGGTGAGCATTAAGATTGGTGTTTCATACTTGCGTGAACGCATTTCCCGGCAAACTTCAAAGCCGTCGCGTTGCGGTAGTAGTACGTCCAGCAAAATCAAGTCGTAGTCATTGATTGATGCCTGGTAAAGGGCCGCCTCGCCGTCTTCCGCAACATCGACCGCGTAGCTGTGTTCACGCAATCCTTTCGCGATCACATTGGCCATGCGCGGTTCATCTTCTACCAGAAGTATTCTCATAGTGCGGTTGCTCAATCATAGCAACCAGAGCAGCAATGCTGGGAGCGCAGGCGACCTATCTCAAGCTTTGTTGCAACAGACGAATCACCCAGTGTTCCCGTACATCACTCATCTTGCGCTCGCCGATTCGTAGGCGTAGGATCCGAATACCGCTTTTAAAGTAGCTAATCGCAGCCCCCGCGGCGGGTTTTTGAAGTCCACAGATCAAGCGAAGTCCCCCCAGGTAAATACTTAGTCACAGCTGCTCGGTTTCCATTTGCTACGTCGCTTTTAACGACTACTCCTCCTGTCGACTAGACCTTTTTGGTCAGTAAGTAACTTCGAACAAAGGAGAAAACAGTGTCAAAGCAAACTGATTACACGCCCGAAGAGTGGAAAGCTATTTCGGCGGCGCCGGTAATGGCCGGGCTGCTAGTAACCGTCTCCGATCTAAGTGGTCCAATCGGCACCGCGAAAGAAGCATTCGCCGTTGTCAAAGGGGTGACGGAGGCCGCTGCTGGATCAACCAACGAGTTAATCAGGGCGGTCGCGGAGGGAATAAACCAGCAAGGCGGCAGACCGGAGTTGCCCGATACACCGCGCGATCAGGCGGGGGCGCGGGCGGCCTTGATTGAGGCTTGTAGACGAGCCGTTGCCATCGTGGCGCAGAAGTCGCCGGCTGAAGCCGAAGATTTCAAAGCCTGGTTGACTTCATTGGCCCAGAAGACCGCGGATGCTTCCAAGGAAGGCGGGTTCCTTGGTATCGGTGGTACACCGGTTAGTGAGGCAGAAAGTGCGGCGCTCAAGGAACTTGCAGCGGCCCTCAGCGCAAAAGCTTAATCCCCCGACAGCCTCGACAATGACACGACGCTTGATGCCAGTTGAGCCTGGTGCCGGTAAATCATGATTGGAGGAACAATGATGCGACTAAGTTGCGTCTGGCTAGCTGTTCTTTGCCTGGGAGTGGCTGTGATAAGGACGACCTCGGCGCACCAGGACACCAACCTCGGTGGTACATCGTGGCAGTTAGTCAAGTTTCAGAGTATGGACGACACAACCCTTACGCCGGATGATAGGTCGAAATATACGATTGCCTTCGCCACTGATGGTGGATTCACTGTCAGGTTTGACTGTAATCGCGGCCGGGGAACCTGGAAGTCCACTGGACCAACTCAGTTGCAATTCGGTCCTTTAGCCCTCACGCGGGCAATGTGCGGGCCGGGTTCACTTCATGATCAGTTGGTCCGTCAGTGGCCCAATATACGCTCGTATGTGCTCAGAGATGGTCATCTCTTTCTGGCTTTGCTAGCCGATGGCGGCATCTACGAATTCGAACCAATAGCCGCAGCCCGATCACTCACTGGAACAAAGTGGAGACTGACCGAAGTAAATGGCATGGCCCTGAATACTCACAATGCCTATCTCGAGTTTGATGAGAAGACCAACAGCTTCTCCGGCAACGGTGGTTGCAATCGTATCGCCGGCAGTTACAAGGTCGATGGAGCACGCATCAAGTTTTCTCAAGGCATCACGACCCAGATGGCTTGCATCGATAACGACTTGCACAAGCTCGAAACTAATTTCCTAAACAATTTGAACCAGGTCAGTGACTTTCAGATTGCCGGCGATCTGCTGCGCTTGACTGCTGGTACTCAGCCGAAACTTACTTTCAGTGCGGACACATCTGCGAGTAGTGGCGCGCCGGCTGCCGGGCAAATAACTGGAACAGTCTCCTTTCGGCAACGGATCGGACTTACTCCGAGCGCTGTAATTCAGGTGAAGTTGGTGGATGTTTCGCGAGCTGGTGCAGCGTCGACGACAATTGCCGAGCAGACGATCAGGCCGGCTGGTTCGCAAGTGCCCATTCCATTCGCTATTCAGTTTGATCCGTCGCGCATCAATCCGCGCAACCGTTACACAGTCCAGGCGCGTATTCTGGAGAACGGTAGATTGAGATTTGTCAATTCCCAGGCTTACCTGGTGTTAACCGGTGGTTTTCCTACCACAGTAAATGTGCTTGTGACTCCAGTCGGCAGGCGGTAGAGGCAAGGGGTTTGTAAAAGAGGGAATGCCACCAACTGCCGTTGGTGGTATTCGGCGGTAAGGATGCGTCTAGTTGATAGAAAGGACTTGAAAGAATCCACCA
>DATFRK010000774.1:0-5915 GCA_035263325.1 Pyrinomonadaceae bacterium
GAAGCCGCCAAGCAAAACGATTGGCGGCTTCCTCATAAACACTTTAGTTTTCAACTTCCGCTCAACGAGTGCGCCTCACTTAATTTTGCGCGCGGTAGAAGAAGTATTCTGCCGTGTAAGGAACTTCCTGTAACTCACCCACCGTTGTACCCGCAGCGGTCGGCGCCAAACCACCCGTGGTATTCACTCTTTGCACGTAGGTAATGCGTCGGAAAATTCCAGGGCCACCGGCTTCCGTCGTCTGCAGCAGCAACCAGGCGATCGCGCTTGCATCTGGCGTGCATCCGGTTCCGGGCACGCGTGCCGCAACCACCTTACTGCCACTCTTGCTTTCCCACGTTGGTCCACGAAAGTGACTGCCAACCTCGCCGAAATAATTCTCTTCAGCAAATAACGACGCGCGCGGCGCATCGAAGTCCCAACTGACACCATTCCATTTGTAGATCTGGACGCCGCGCGCATACAAGTGATGGGCCAACTTATTTCCTTCCGGCACATTAATACTCACACACTGAGGCGGCAACTCTGGTTCCCCGTCGTCCTGTGCCAGCGCTACCGACTGCAAGCCGAGGGCAGCGATAGCCAGCACTAACAAGCGAACGACCCTATTGATTCTCGATTGATACATTAGTTTCTCCTCTGACTAGCGAACAATTTTGTTTGTGGCTTGGTGAGGATGAGTTGGTGGCAGGCGAAACAAGCATTTTAATTTACCAACGCAACTCATCCTTCTCACCTAATCGGCATTCAATCGTGAACACCGAGAATTGAAGTTGCTGAAGAAGCGCTCGTATTACTGACTACCTGGAAAAGTTTTTTGGACCATAGTGAACCCAAAGCGGTAGCTTGGGCTGCTACGGTCAACCTGGTAGACATCGACTTCCCTGTCTCACCTGGCTGACCGTTGCATCCCAAGCTACCGCTTTGGGTTCTTTATGGGGTTTGAACTACTTCTGCGGAGCGAGCGATTGATTGGCGACCGTTCTCCCGAAGCGCGGCACAATCATTGGCACTTGCTGCTGATACTGCCGGTACTTGTCACCATAAATGCTGATCAAGTCGCGCTCCTCAAGCTGTATCGCAATAAAGATATAGAGAGTAGTTGCGACGGCGAAGACCAGATGCGCCACAGTCATCGTAGGCGTGGACCAGAAAGCAAACAGCCAACCTAGGTACAACGGATGGCGGACGTGCCGGTAGAGAATCGGCGTGCCGAATTTCAGCTGGGTGTACTCTTTGCCGCGCAGGAAGAGATAAACCTGTCTCAGTCCGAAGAGGTCAAAATGGTTGATCAGGAAGGTGCTGATAAGGACCATGAGAAAGCCTGCGGCGCACAGTCCGTACAGAACGAAGCGAATCATCGGTGTTTGCACGTTCCAAATAACTCCGCCCATCGGTCGCCACTGCCAGAACAGCAGGATCAGGGCCAGCGAGGAGAGAAGTACGTAAGTGCTGCGCTCGGCCGGTTTAGGAATCAAACGCGTCCATGCCTTTTTGAAGCCAGGTCGCGCCATCACACTGTGCTGCACAGCGAATAGGGCCAAAAGGCCTGCATTTATCAACAACGCTTCGCTGAGTGGGCCAGACCGTCCTGAATCAATCGACTTCGGCACCAGAAAATTACCGATGAAACCCATTGCATACAGGAAGGTCCCGAAAAAGATCGAGTAACACACGACACCATAGATGAATGTTGCGACTCTCTTGAACACTGGAGCTCCTTTCAATGGCCCTTTTCTGGGGCGGTCAGAAATATTTTTCCGGCTAAATTCTCGAATACTGAAACATGAAGTTGCTGAACTTCCTTCCTTATTACTGCTCCACTTGACGATTTTTTTACGCGTTACATGGTGAGCCGAAGAAAAAGGGAAGGTTGTGGTGTATGTCCCCAGGATCACGCATGTTTTCCGGAGTTCTGCTGCTGAGCGTGAGCTTGATCTGTGTTCAGGCCATCGCGGCGTCTGCGAAAGCGGGTGAGGCACCCGAAGAAGAAACTCTCGGGCAACTGACCGAGCTATATGCCCAGGCACTTACAGCAGGCGATCTCGGGAAAATACGTGAGTTTTGGAATCCCCAATCACCTAACCTCACGCCGCGTCTGAGGTCCTACCAAAATCTAGTCTCAGAAACGCGAATCGTATTCATCACTCCGAAGGTGACCCAGTTGGAGGTGACGGGCGCCCGGGCCGTCTCACAGTTGACGGCCGATGAACAAAGGCTAGACAGGAAAACCGGCGCGATACTGGCCACCTATTCACCTATTCACGGAACTTGCCGCTCATTCCAATGGAGCAAGATCAATGACAAATGGATGATCGATTCTGAATTTGTGGTCCAGGATGATCTTGCCGCGAAACTCGAGGCCGCGGCCACAGACCAGGAACGTGAGTCGCTCCTGGAAAAGAACAAGGCATTCGTCACCAATGCTCTGCTTCTTTCTCTTTCGGGCAGAGGTACTCGCTATTCAGTCAAAGGCGACTACGAGGCTGCCTTGCGGTGTTTTCACATTCAGCAAGTATTGGCTGAAAAGATCGGTGACCAGATCGGAATTGCCGGGGCTTTGCTAAACAGTGGGCAAGTGAAACATTTGCAGGAGGACCATGCAACTGGCTTACAACTAACGCAACAAGCCTTATCGATGTATCAAGCGCTGGGGATGAAACTAGGCATGGCCATGGCCCTGGAAAAGCTCAGCGCTATTTACCGCGCGTTAGGAGATCACCGGCGAGCTTTTGACTGTGCCCAAAGATCACTACGCTTAAGTGAAGAGGAGAAGAACCGTCGCAGCATAGTGCTCGCCTTGAATGAGTTGGCCATCATTTATGGGCTCCAAAACAATCCCGAGCAATCGCTGGCCCACCAGGAAAGAGCAGTGGAGATTGCTCGTGAATTGGGGGATAAGATCCTGGTGGCTACCATGCAACATGACGTGGCTGCCGAACACATGCGCCTGCACAACTACAAGCGGGCGATGGAGATCTACCAGGAATTACTTAAGCAGACGGAAGGGTTCGGTGATAAAGGCGGAGCGGCGATGGTGCGAGACCAAATCGGTAAGGTCTTCGCTGTCCAGGGCAAGTTTACCGATGCGTTGAGCAACTACCAGCAGGCGCTAACCGACCTTGAAGCAGCCAAGATGAGACGTGGCAGCGTAGTGGTGTTAATTGATGTCGCGCGCCTCTATCTGAAACAAGAAAAATACGCGGAAGCGTTGCCAGCAGCGCAGCAGGCGGTGGCGCTGGCGCGCGAAACAGGACGTCAACTGGACGTCTCGCTAGCTTTAACCTGTTTGGGTTATTGCCAACTTGGACTGAATAGTCTTCCCGAGGCCCGGCAGTCGTTCTCGGAAGCAGTTTCAATCACTGAAAAACTACGCAGCCAGGCGGCCGGCGGAGTCGAAGAGTGCCAGCGTTACTTTGCGGAAGGATTGGAAGCGCATCAAGGGCTCGTCAGTGTGCTGGTCAAAGAGGGTAAAACCGACGAAGCATTGGTCCTGGGGGAACGCGCAAAAGCACGCGGCCTGCTGGACATCTTGCAGCAAGGCCAGGTCAGCGTCCAAAAGGCGATGACGACAGAGGAAAGAGGCCAGGAGCAGCAGCTGAAATCTGAACTCACACGGCTCAACAAACAACTAGGCCGTGAGGCAGCGAGCAAAGCCACGGAAACGCAAGCATTGCTCGACAAGACTCGGCTCAAATACGAGGCTTTTCAAAATTCACTCTATGCGGCCCATCCTGAACTCAAAGTGCAGCGAGGTGAAGCCTCAATTATCAAACCGCAAGAACTGACCAACTTATTACCGGACGACCGCACCGCGTTGCTGGAATACGTTGTCACCGATGACAACGTATTCCTTTTCGTGGTCACCAGGGTAGCGACGCAACCTAATGTTGAGACCCAGGTCCACACCTTAACGATCAAACGGGAGGATCTCGCCACGCAAACCGAGGCCTTCCGCCAACAGCTTGCTCGACGCGACCTTGGGTTCCGTAATTCGGCGACTAAGCTTTACGAGTTACTACTCAAACCTGCTGCAGCTCAGTTGCGTGGCAGAAGCAACCTTGTTGTCGTCCCAGATGATTCTTTGTGGGACCTGCCGTTCCAGGCGCTGTTGTCGAACAATGATCATTTTCTGATCGAAGACGCTGCCATCGCTTATGCGCCATCGTTGACAGTGCTACGGGAAATGACGCGCCGCCAGAAGAATCCAGCGGCGGCGCCGCCTTCGGCGACCTTGTTGGCCCTCGGCAATCCCAGTTTCAGTAAAGAGACAGCCAATCATGCTTCAGCGCGGCGTGACGGTGGCCTCAGCCCGTTGCCGGAAGCGCAACAGGAAGTTGCAGCCTTGCGTCGCTTGTACGGTGTTTCGCGGAGCAAAGTCTACAGCGGTGATGCAGCTAGCGAAGACCGAGTGAAACGGGAAGCCGGTCAGGCAAGAATACTGCACTTCGCGACTCACGGAATGCTCAACAATGCTTCGCCAATGTACTCACACCTGGCGCTGGCGGAGGGCGGTCCGAATGAAGATGGTTTGCTCGAAGCCTGGGAACTGATGCAATTAGATCTGCATGCGGATCTGGCCGTGTTGTCTGCCTGCGAAACTGCGCGCGGACGCATTGGGGCAGGTGAGGGCATGATAGGTTTTTCGTGGGCCATGTTCATCGCCGGGGTGCCATCGCTCGTTGTGAGTCAATGGGAAGTTGAATCTGCCGGCACGCGAGACCTGATGATAAATTTCCACCGCGGTTTACTTTCAACAGCTCCGGCGACGAAGCCAACGAAAGCAGAGGCGTTGCGACAAGCGGCGCTGAAGTTGATGAAGGATCCGGCAACAAATCATCCGTTTTACTGGGCGGGGTTTGTGCTGATTGGGGATGGTAGGTGACGCGAGTAGAGTGTTGACTAGCGACGACCAACTGACAGCGATGGCCTGCGTTTGTGATGGCGAACGACTAACACACGCAGACGATCTTCGAAAATACGAAAGAGAAAATGGTAAGGGAATCTCGGTAGATTAACTCTTCGTAGATCGTGGTCTCGTGCGGAGTAAGCCTCCGGAGATGCAGCCGCCTTTTGAAAACAGCCCTTCAGCTCGGCATAGAATTCATCAGCGAGCTCTGTCCCGCCGACATCTTCGTAGTGATTCATGATGCGCAAAATGTCAGAGGAAACCTGTTTGTGGAATTCAAGCCGCCTTAACCGCGCCGGCTCTTTATCTCAGCATCCAAGGTTTCCAGCGACATAGCGTGATCTGGATTTGTGACGAGATCTCCGTCCCGTCGCAATGCTTCAGAAATGCCTTCATCTTCATCCGACAACACAGCAGGCAGGGAATGGAGAAGATTTGCCACCAGAGTAGCTCGTTCTTTCTCTGGCAGGGTGAGGGCGAGTTTTTCTATCTCGATTATAGTGGCCATGCGTGAAGCATACCGCTCCGCGTTCGGGAGAACAACTCTTTGACCCTTTTACTACTCTTTATTCGCGGCGGTGGCGGATTTCCTGAACCTGGCGCAGCAAGCTGCGAGCAATCTCCGAATCGGGATTGGCCTTTTGTAACAACCGCAACTCCTGTTCCGACTCCTTCAGCAAGCCAGCATCCGCATATAGCAGACCCATGACCAAGTGAGACGACGGGTACGCACGCCGCGCTCTTTCGATTTCATCCGTCTTGGCCTGGTCAAGCACTCGGAACTTCGCCTGCGGTGCTGGCGGACGCGGGGCTGTGATCTCTTGTCCTTCTTTAATAGCTTTCACTTGCCACGCATACACGCGACCACGGGGCAGTGAGGGTGACGTCCACGAATTGCCAGTGTGTTGTGGACTGGCGGCGACCAGCTTGAAATTGCTGTCGTAAATCTCGACGACGTATTCGCTTGCGCCCTCCAACGTCGACCAGCGAAACGTCGGACGGTTAC
>DATFRK010000775.1:0-2874 GCA_035263325.1 Pyrinomonadaceae bacterium
GTTGGACCAAAACCGTCGAAATGCCGGATGGCCGTAGAATCACTGTCTCTATTACCCGCGATCAAGACAACTTCAATCTTAGTTTCAAAGCTCAGCCTGACGCTGACATTCGCGGGTGGGGATTTTCCATCGATGCGTTGCCAGATGAGTACTACACGGGTTTGATGGAGCGAGTTGTTGATGGACCGCAGGCAAAATCGTGGGCCACCGGTATTACTGAAGCCATGGATTTGCGTGGGCAAAAGGTGGATATGATCATCAAGCCCACGACGTCAGTCTACGCTCCGTTTTACATATCGTCGCGTGGCTATGCGGTCTTTGTTAAGGGAAACTGGCCAGGAACATTCGACTTCCCCGCCGCACAACAGAGCAGTCTTCGAATCAAGTTTGAAGGCCAGTCGTTCGAGATGAAGATTTACACAGCATCAGATCCCGCGACGCTCGTACGCCAACACGCACTCGACGCCGGTCCACCTTTCCTGCCTCCAAAATGGATCTACACTCCCTGGCGCTGGCGCGACGAACACACGCAACGCGCGACTTACTTCGACGGCACACCCGTCACTGGTCCATTCAATTCCGAGATCATGGAAGACGTGCTGATGATGAAGGCGTTTGGCATTCCCAACGGAACCTATTGGATCGATCGACCCTGGGGTCCCGGTAAACCTTGGGGCTACGACGATTTTGAGATCGATGAGCAACGCCTGCCCAACTTCGCCGAAATGGTGAAGTGGCTCGACGGGCAACACACCAAGACCGTCCTGTGGATTGCGCCATTTTTTCAGGGCAAGATGATGGCCGAAGCACTGGCAAAGGGCTACAACCTCGCCGGTCAAAAGCGTCCAGCGACCGGCAATAACTATCCGATGGTCGATCTGACCAACCCGGCAGCGAAGCAATACTGGCAGGACGGAGTGGCGAAACTGCTCAAGCTCGGTGTGGCCGGATTCAAACTGGACCGCGGTGAAGAGGACATTCCGGAAAGTGGTCCATACAAGGTGTTTGACGGACGCACCATCCGTGAGAATCGCAATGCCTATCCCGCCATGTATGTCAAAGCGGTCTTCGACGTAGCCAAAAAATATCGCGGTGATGACTTCTTCCTCATGCCGCGCGGAGCTTACACCGGGAGTTCACCCTACTCGGTTTTTTGGGGTGGCGACATCGGGGGCACCCAGGAAGGATTGCGCGCTTCAATTATCGCCGTGCAGCGTTCGGCGGTGATGGGCTATCCCAACTGGGGTTCCGATATTTGTGGTTATAACCAACAATTGCTCGAGCAGGAAGTTTGCGGTCGTTGGTTGGCCTTTGGCGCGCTGACTCCGATCATGGAGGTTGGCCCAACCAAGAATGTGGCGTTTTGGAATTTGCCGCGCGAGCCCAAGTACGACGCGCAGCTGATTGCTCTATGGCGCTTGTATGGTCGTCTTCATGAACGACTAAAGGATTACAGCTACCAACACGCTCAGGAGGCGACCAGGACCGGAATGCCCATTGTGCGCCCCCTGTTCCTCATCGATCCCAATGCTGCCGCTGCCTGGTCCAACTGGTGGACCTATCTTTATGGGAGTGACCTATTGGTGTCGCCGGTCTGGGAGAAAGGCAAGCGAACGCAAGAAGTCTATTTGCCGTCAGGCTCAAGTTGGCGTGATGCGTGGGCGGGTAAGATTTATCGCGGGGGACAAACGGTCACCGTTCCCGCCGCTACCTATCAACTTCCGCTTTTCATTAGAGTCGGGTCGAGGGTTCAGTTGGGCGACTTGAATAAGGAGTGGAAAAAATCGCTCGCGATTGCGAAGCAGAAGCCAAATCTGAAGGCGTTGGATGCAGAATTGAAGACTTGGTGGGACCAACACAAGGCAGGGCACTGAGAATGACTCGCTTTGTTGCCCGGAAAAGTTCTCTGTGCTACCTCGGTGGTCTTCGTGTCTCTGTGGTGAGGTCGAAACATAACTTCACCACAGAGACACAGAGCATACGGAGGCTGCACAGAGAGTTGCACCGCTTCGCACTATTCAGCACTATCTTAGTGCTGTCATGTCAGTCGAGCTTTGCTCGTCGTCCTCCATCTCCGATCGACATCACGGTCGCTCAGGACGGCAGTGGGCAATTTAAATCAGTCCAGGACGCAATCATGTCGGTACCCGCCGGCAGCGCTGACAAGCCGGTGATTATTCACATCAAACGCGGTACCTACAAAGAACAGATCTACATCCAGCACGAGAAACGATTCTTTCGTTTGGTTGGTGAAGATGCCGCCGCCACGATTCTCACGTTCGATCTAAACGCAAACATTGTGGGACCCAATAACAAACCTATCGGGACGTTCCGCACACCCTCAACAGTGATTGATGCAGACGATTTCACTGCCGACAACATCACTTTTGAAAACAGCGCCGGGCCTGTGGGCCAGGCTTTGGCGATTCGGGTTGATGGTGACCGCGCCGTGTTTCGCCGCTGTCGTTTTCTTGGTTGGCAAGACACTGTTTTTCTGAACCGCGGCAGGCAATACTTCGAGGACTGTTACATTGCGGGCCACGTCGACTTCATCTTCGGTGCGGCCACGGCCTTCTTTGAGCGCTGTCATATCCACTGTCTCCGCACGGGCTACATCACCGCTGCTTCAACTTATGACTACGTGCCGTTTGGCTTTGTCTTTTCCCATTGCCAGATTACTGGCGAGTCGGCCGAGGTGAAGACATACTTGGGACGACCATGGCGAGACTTTTCCAACGTCGTCTACCTGAACACGGAGATGTCAGAGGTGGTGCGTCCTGTCGGCTGGCACAATTGGGATCTGCCGGCCAGGGAGAAGACGGCGCGCTATGCGGAGTTCAATAGCAGTGGGCCAGGAGCAAAACCAAAAGCGCG
>DATFRK010000776.1:0-5002 GCA_035263325.1 Pyrinomonadaceae bacterium
TGCCGAAGGATTGCGCAAAGCACGTCAGCAAAGCCGGCGTCAGCGACTCGCCAACCACCCCGCGCACTCCGGAGATGCTGATCTTTAGCGTTGGTATGGGCCGCATCGTGGTGTTCTTAGTTCAGCCGGTCACGCGCCCAATCAAGCAGGCTGCTCGCGTCGTTGGCGTTCTTGGCCTGGACGATCACCCGAATCATTGATTCAGTGTTCGAGGCGCGGACGTGTATCCAGCCGGCGGGAAGATCAACCTTTATCCCATCAGTCAGATCGTACGCCAGCCGCTCCCGCTCGATGGCATCACGAAAATCCTGCAACACTGAATACAGGCGATTGGGTTCCGCGGCGATGTTGTGCTTCAACATGAATGACTTTGGCAGTTGCGCGACTAGAGTCGACACTGGAACCGCCGTCCGGACCAAACCTTCCAGAATTAGTCCGACGGCCGCCGCACTGTCGTGCGTCGCGTGCACGCGGGGTACGGTCACACCACCACTGCCTTCGCCGCCCAGGACCGCGCGATACTCGACCACTGCTTCGGAAATATAAGTTTGTCCTACCGGTGTGCGAATGACTGATGCTCCGTAGTCAGTGGCAATTTGCTCAATGGCTGCGGTGGTCGAAACATTGGTTACCACCGGGCCCGGATTTGATTCGAGCCGAAGGCGTGTGGCCAGCGCGAGGGTCAACTCTTCCGACAACGCCTCGCCTTGTTCAGTCACAATTCCCAGACGCTCACCGTCAGCATCGTGAGCAAAGCCGACATCCGCGTGGCCGGCCTTAACGATTGCGCTCAACTGGGCCATGGTGGCTGGCGTAGGTTGCGGCACATGCGGGAAAGCGCCGTTGGGATCATCATTGATTGCCAGAACTTCACACCCCAGCTCCGCGAGCCAGCGAGGAATCAAACGAGAACAAGCGCCATTACAACAATCAATGGCCACTTTCAGATGCCTGGGCCTAATCGCGCCGACATCGAATGCTTTGGTCAGTGATTGGATATGATGATCGATCGGATCTTTACGCTCAATTGCCGGTCGAATTCGATCCCAACCCACTTTGACGAATTCTCCCTGGTGATAAACGTCCAGCAACTCTTCAGCCTGGCGCGGATTCAGGTACAAACCATCGCCGCGCACAAACTTCAGGGCATTCCAATCGGATGGATTGTGGCCGGCAGTGATTGAAATTCCGCCCTGAGCGTTGAGCCATTTCACCGCGAGTTGCAGACTCGGCGTCGGACACACGCCCAGGTCAATTACTTCACAACCCGCAGCGAGCAAGCCGGCTATAACCGCCGATCGGACCATCGGTCCCGACGATCTGGTATCACGACAAACAAGAACTCGACCGGTGTCTATGTAGGTAGCAAACGCCTGGGCAAATCCGACGGCCACTTCCGGCGTAAACGTTTCGCCAACGATTCCGCGCACACCGGTGATGCCGATTTTGAGTGGTTTCATAGCCAGGACAAGGCAGTTCAGGAGGCTCATGATATCTGAATCGCGAGCCACGCGACAGCGGTATTAGCCCGACCAGAAGAGCGGCCGACGCGTAGCGGTCTTTACGCCCTCCCAAACGCCAGTTTATTCCTGTTTAATCCTTGAATATCTCCTGCAAATAGAAGAAAATACGGGCACAAAGTTCAATTAATGCCTGACCTGAAAAAGGAATACCAATCGCATGAGAATAAAGGCCGTAATGCTGGCGCTATTTGTGCTTTCACTCTGGCTTGGGCTGCCGGTGCATGAGGCCAGAAACCTGCCGAGTTTTTCCCTTCAATCAGATGACCGCGGACCGGTTAGCGCCGACGTCGACGACAGCGATTTGTTCTTTCAAAACGCGGTTCGCGGGAAAGGACCCGAGCGCGACAACTCGCAAAAGATCGAGGCCTTGCTCAAGCAGATGACGCTCGAAGAGAAGGTGGGGCAGATGACGCAGCTGACTATTAGCATGATTGTCAGCGGTCAGGATCAAAATATTCAGATCGATCCGGCAAAGCTCGACAAGGCGGTGGTCCGCTATGGTGTCGGATCGATCCTCAACGTCGCAGACCAGGCGCTGACCGCCGACAAGTGGCACGAGATCATCGGTAAGATTCAGCAGGCTGCGAAGAAAACGCGGCTGGGCATTCCCGTCATCTACGGCATCGATTCGATTCACGGCCCCACCTACATTCGCGGTGGAACTCTTTTCCCACAGGAAATCGGTATGGCCGCCACGTGGAATCCTGAGTTGATGAAAAGAGGATCGGAAATCTCGGCGATGGAGACACGCGCCGCCGGCATTCCCTGGAGCTTTTCACCCGTCCTTGATATTGGGCGCCAACCGCTTTGGCCGCGTTTCTACGAAACGTTTGGTGAGGATCCGTATCTCGCCAAGGTGATGGGTGTCGCTTTCGTGCGAGGCTTCGAAGGGGGCGATCCGAGTGCGCCCGACCGTGTCGCCGCCAGCTTGAAACACTACATGGGATACAGTCTTTCCGTGAACGGGCGCGATCGCACACCCGCGTTGATCCCTGAAAATTTCCTGCGGGAATATGTGCTGCCGCCGTTCGACGCTGCGGTGAAGGCCGGCGCGCGCACGGTGATGGTGAACTCGGCAGAAATCAATGGAACTCCCGGCCACATCAATCAACACATCCTGAAAGACATTCTGCGCGATGAACTGGGCTTCAAAGGGTTCGTGGTTTCCGATTGGGAGGACATTAAAAAACTGGTGACTGTCTGGCGGGTTGCGCCCAACGAGAAGGAAGCAACCCGGATGGCGGTGATGGCCGGCATCGACATGAGCATGGTTCCGCTCGACTACAGCTTCGCTGATTACCTGATTGCGCTGGCTAAGGAAGGCGCGGTGCCGCAGTCGCGAATCGATGAAGCTGTGCGCCGCATTCTGCGCGTTAAATTTGAGCTGGGTTTGTTTGAGAACGCGATGCCCAACCCCGCGCTCAAGTCGAAAATTGGGTCAGAAGAATCGCGGCAGGCCAGCTTACAAGCGGCGCATGAATCAATGACGCTGCTCAAGAACACCGGCAACCTTTTGCCCTTGAGGAAAAATCAGAAAATTCTGGTTACCGGACCAACGGCCGATTCGCTGATCTCTTTGAACAACGGCTGGACCTATGTGTGGCAGGGATCTGAGCCATCACTTTATCCCGATCGGCGGACGATTCGGCGAGCGATCGAAGCCAAGGCCGGTGCGGCGAACGTTGTCTATGTTCCGGGCACGAAGATCTCGCGTTTGGAAGGATCACCTTCAAACAGCACTCCCACCAACATCGAAGCCGAGGTCGATATCGAAGCCGCAGTTCGCGCTGCCGCTACGGCCGACGTCGTCGTGCTTTGCCTGGGAGAGGGATCTTATTGTGAGACGCCCGGCAATATTCCCGATCTAACTATGGGTGAACCGCAAAGAAAATTGGCGCAGGCAATCCAGGCGACCGGCAAACCCGTGGTCCTGGTGCTCGCTGAGGGCCGGCCAAGAACGCTCGATCGGATCGCCGACAATGCGGCGGCCGTGTTAATGGCCTATAACCCAGGCAATGAGGGCGGTCAGGCCGTGGCAGACGTTCTGTTCGGCGATGTGAATCCTTCGGGGCGATTGCCCTTCACCTATCCGCGGCTGCCAAACGCACTGCTGACCTACGATCGCAAGGCGTTTGAGACCGAGGCGTTTGACAATGCCGGCATCAAACCACAGTTCGAATTCGGCGATGGCCTGAGCTATACGACTTTCAGCTACAAAGATCTGCGGCTCGGGGCAAAGACCATCACGAAAAACGACCAACTCCCAGTCAGCGTTACCGTCACCAACAGTGGTCGACGCGCTGGTAAGGAAGTTGTTCAACTTTATGTAAGTGACCTGGTAGCATCTTTATCGCCGCCGCGAAAAAGGCTGAAACGGTTTGCGAAGATTTATCTGACGCCCGGCCAAAGTAAGACTTTGACGTTCCGCCTCGGGCCTGACGATCTTTCGTTTATTGGCGCGAATAACAAGCCCGTTTTGGAACCCGGCGAGTTCGAGGTAACCGTGGGTGGACTAAAAGACAAGTTCGAATTGAAGTAAATCAGACGCGCGCCTCAGGGCGCCGTCAAAATCATTATGCAATACCACTCGTTTACGAAGCATCGCCGAAGCACGATCTTTCTAAGTGTACTACTGGCTTCAGTATTTGTTCCCGGCAATCCCGCTCAAACCCCGGAGAAGAAGCCCGTCAGCGCGGAGCAGGACGACGTCATCAAGGTAACTTCGAACCTCGTGAATCTTGACGTCGTCGTCAAAGACAGGAAAGGCAAACCGATCACGGATCTGAAAGCGGAAGACTTTACCGTTTTTGAAAACGGCACGTTGCAGAAGATCGAGTTCTTCGATTCAACTCTGACCACCACGAACGAAACGACGCAACCCGGCAAGTCCACTGAAACTGTAACCCGGCCGCCCAGCGCGTTTCCGCGAAACATTATCGCGCTGGTGCTCGATGGTCAGAGCACTGAGTTGGTAAACTTGAAACACGTCCGCGAAGGGATAGTGAAGTACATTCGTGAGCGGCTCTCTGATACCGATTCCGTTGCGTTGTTTTCCATCTCCGGCGGGCTAAAACTTTTGCAGCCGTTTACCCAGGACAAGGCCAGACTAATTGCCGCCGTTGAGAACGCCTCCGACAGCTCGATTGTTTCCAAGACCTCCGAGGCGCGCGACATCGCGGCGAACATCGAGGCGCTGCGCAGCCAGATTGCCGGCGGAGTCACGGAACCAATTCCGGCTACGGGCGGAGCCGGTGCAGTGGGATCAGCAGCGGCCCAAACGATGATCGCGCAGCGCGTGCTGGAACAATATATCCAACTGCGGTCTGCTCTGAGTACGCAACAAACGAGACCTGTGCTGGCAGCCCTGGCCGCGATAGCCGAAGGCCTGCGGCCGATATCGGGAAAGAAAACCGTGGTGATGTTTTCGCAGGGATTCGTCGCGCCTGAGGCACTCGATTGGCAAGTACAAAGCACCGTCG
>DATFRK010000777.1:0-6495 GCA_035263325.1 Pyrinomonadaceae bacterium
CTCGGCGACCAATTCGCGGTCGGTCCACTCAATACTGATCGCCGGTTTATCTCCAACATCTACGGCAACTACGGGTTCAGCAAGGAACGTAGTGGCTTTGGTGGTCGCTTCCTAAACGGCCTCAACCTCGGTGCGGGGTTACACATGGAGTCAGGTTCGCCAATTAGCGAGTATCTGCCACACCCGGTGTATCTCAATGCCGGTGAAATACCGGTTGGTGGTCGAGGCAAGCTGGGACGGACGCCTTACTTTGCGCAACTGGATCTGCACGCGGACTATCCCTGGGTGATCAACGAGAGAGCCCGGATTAGTTTCATCGCAGATTTCTTTAACGTGACAAACAGTCGGCGAGTACGCTTGCCGGATCAGTTTCGCCAATTGGATCTGGGGGCGAACAATCCTGATTTTCTGCAGCCCTCGATCATCAATTTGACGTCCGGTTTTCATCTCCCGTTCTCGATGCGGCTTGGAGCTCGCCTCGAGTTTTAGCCACGGGTAGACGACTCATGTTTGTCTTCTAAGCCCGCGCTCTGCGACGGCTTGAGCGCTCTGCGTCTCCCGAGGCAAAGCTTTCGGAGCGCGGAGCGTCCCCGAAACTTCGCAGAGAAAAACAGCCGATGGGAGGGAAGTTCATTCCCTCCCACCCCTTCCTGAAGTAAAATGTGCAGCGCATCACTAACTCCACCGATAACCACTCCGCGGAGAATCGTCATGTTCTGCAGGAAGATGGGTTTCTTCCCCTCAGCTATTTTTGCGCTGACCCTCTGTCATGTTGTTAGCCTGGCACAAGTGCCTCACGGTCCAACGGCAAACGGGAATCTCGAAATACACGGTCAGGTCCGCTTCTCTGAAGGTGGCTCACCAGCACAAAACGTTTTGGTGCGTCTAGAGAGTTACGATGGCGGTGGGCCGATTAGCGAGGCATTCACTGATCGTTTGGGAAAGTTCAGCTTTCCCGGGCTCTATGCCGCTCAGTATGTGGTCAGGGTGCATCAAGACGGTTACCAGGATACTCAACAAAGAGTCGATTTGCAGACCTCGGCGAGCGGCTTTGTGATGCTCCAAATAACGCGCGATAACTCGCGAGTAGTGGCAGTGACTTCAACTACGGGCAGTATCGATGCCAATGTGCCGGCTGCCGCGCAAAAGGAGTTTGATAAAGGAGTCGCGACACTTGCAGAGGGTGGCAAACCGAAGGCTATCGAAGCGGCGAAACATCTCGAGAAGGCTGTGTCGCTCTATCCGCAATTTGTCGCAGCGAGTTTGAAACTCGGCACGGTCTACATGGACCTTGAGGAATGGGACAAGGCGGAAAAAGCGCTGCTCACCACGACAGATCTGGATCCCAAAGCGGCGAATGCGTTCCTGGCGTTGGGCGAGGTCTATTTACAAAAGAACAAGAACCAGGAAGCCGAGCAGGTGTTGGTAAAGGGTTTAGCCCTTGAGGACAAATCGTTTCCTGGTCATCTCAGCCTGGCGCGTGTCTATTGGGAACGAGTGCGAAACAACAAGGACCTGGCGGTGGCGAAGCCAACCCTGGAAAAATCCTACAACGAGGTCAATCGCGCACTGCAGTTGAATCCCAATCTCGCTGCAGCACATCTCCTGAAAGGCAACTTGCTGCTGCGTGTAGGTCGTACTACTGACGCCTTGACCGAGTTTGATACCTATCTTCGTTTGGAGCCCAGGGGAGAGTTAGCGAATGAAACGCGAGCCCTGGTTGACAAGATCAAGATCTCAACTTCTCACAACACTCCCGGCCGGCCTTAGACTCCGAAGTTTTGTACTTGGTGCTTTGTACTTGGTGCTTTGTAAGTAGCCATCAAGTAACAAACTACAAAGCACCAAGCACAAAGTACAAAGCACAAAACCAAAGGCCACCCAAAGCCTTTGCCAGATAACTCCGTTCCGCGGTGTTAACCCCTTGAAGGACAGCTTGTAGCCGGGCTCTTGCCCCTGGAGTCGTTGGAATATGAGGGTTTTTCCACGATTAACCCTGCAGCACCCTAAGTCGATACGCCGTTTAAGGCGCCGGGTGCGCAGTCATCTTTCGGTCAGACGCGTCTATTACATGACCGAGACGCTACTAGTTGTTGTCCTCTTTGGGCTCATCTTTAGCGGTAATCGGCTCAGATTCATCGATGGGTTTGGCATACGGGCCGATCTGGTCGTGGCGCTGTTCCTCGTTGCGTTGCTAATCCCATTACATTCCCTCGCCAGACGTCGTCTCCTGCCGCGAATTGAAAGTCACTACAACCCGGTACCTTACGACGAGCACAAGATCTTCTTCGACCTGGGCCAGGGCACGCGCACCGTCAGCAGCATCGATCAACTCTACGAAAACCTGGCGACAAGAATCAGAGACGCATTCGAGGCCAGCAGTGCCTCAATCTTCGTGCGCGACGAAGGCACTGGAGACTATCACTTACGAGTTTTATCAGGCTTGTCACAATCAAGTCCCGTCAATCGTCGCGGCAAGGACTCATCAGCAAATCAACATGCACTTGGTTCGCACGCGTTCGTTGTCCGCAGGCTCTTGAACCTATCAACGCCTCTGACCATCGAACCGGGGGAACTGGAAACATGGTCCCAGGCTTTGCACTCGACACTGCCATCACAGCGAGAGTCACGCGCCAGCGAGCACGAAATCCTAAAACTGGTTAAGGCCAGGCTGTTGGTCCAGATTCGACAGAAAGATGAATTGGTGGGGATCCTGGCCCTCGGTCCCAGGCGTGCTGAGTTCAACTACTCAGCCTCAGATAGAGAGCTGCTGATGTCCCTGGCGGCGCAGTTGGCGCTGGTCATCGACAACGCACGCTTGACCGAACGCATGGTGGTCCAGGAACGTTTACGGCGCGAACTGGCCCTTGCCGCGGAAGTCCAGCAACGGTTGTTGCCCTCCCGCCCCCCGGAATTAGTGGCGATGGAAGTGGCTGGTTTCTGCGAACCGGCTCGAGGAGTGGGTGGCGACTACTACGATTTTATCAACTTCGACAATCGTCAATTGGGCCTGGCAATAGCTGATGTTGCCGGCAAAGGAATGCCAGCCGCGTTGTTGATGTCGACGGTGCAAGCGACTCTGCGGAGCTTGACCGCCAGAAATGGATCACCAGTGCCGGTGACGCCCGAGTTGTCGAAGATTGTTGGCAAGTTGAATCGCTTGTTATTCGACTCCACCAACGGCGAGCACTACGTCACCTTCTTTTACGCTACCTTTGATCAATCAACGCAACTTTTGACTTATGTAAACGCTGGTCATAACCCGCCGCTTTACTTGCGAGCTGACGAAACGGGCGACTTCCAGCAATTGACTGCGGGCGGACTGGTAGCCGGCGCTTTTGAAGACAGCGCCTACGAACAGGAAAGCGTCCAGATGAAGGCTAACGATCTGCTGTTCCTATACACCGATGGGCTTACGGAAGCCTTGAACCTGACCGGTGAAGAGTTTGGCACCGCGCGGATCATGGAGACACTCAAGTCGTATGCGTCACTCTCAGTCAATCAGATTCGCGATGAGGTGGTTAACCGTGTGAAAGAATGGTGTTTTGGCATGCCGCTCTATGACGATCTCACGTTCGTGGTAATGAAAGTGAAGTGACCAATTGAGAACCCGGAGCGGTAGCGACGGGATGTTACGGTCAATTTTGGAATTAGCTCGAATTCGCTAGTTGATCGTGGCGTCCCGTGTCTGCCGCTCCGGGTTCTTTATTGACAGCAAAGGAGAGACGCGATGCGGAACGTAATGCAGGATGCGCGCTACGGAATACGAATGATCGTCAAGCGACCGGGCTTCAGTCTCATCGCCGTGCTCACACTCGCACTCGGAATCGCCGCTAACACTGCTATCTTTTCTGTCGTCAACACAGTCCTGCTGAAACCCTTGCCGTTTCCCCAGTCGGAGACTCTTGTCGATCTTTCCGAGACGTTCAAGCCTGACGGCTGGGGTTCTGTGTCCGTGCCTAACTTCGAAGACTGGCGCAACCAAAACGATGTGTTCGCTGACCTCGCGGCCTACTCGTCCACCAGTTTCAATTTGCAGCAAGGCGATACTCCTGAACGCATCCCGGGACTGAAAGTCAGCGCCCACTACTTCGACGTCTTGGGAGTAAAAGCACAGTTGGGCCGCACATTCCTGGCCGGTGAAGACGTGGCCGGGAGAGAACAAGTAGTAGTCCTGAGCGACGATATCTGGCGACGCAATTTCAATGCAGATCCGCAAGTAATTAACCAGGCCATTCGCGTGAATGGACAGCACTACACAGTTGTCGGCGTGATGCCACCCCAACTGTCTTCGCTCTATCGCAGTGTGCAAATGTGGTCGCCACTGGTATTCAGCGACAGTGATCGTGAGAGCCGCGATGACCACAAGTACCTGGTGGTGGGACGCATCAAGGAAGGTCGCACGCTGGGCCAGGCTCGGGCGCAAATGACCGATATCGCAGCTCGGCTGGAAAGTCAGTTTCACAATGGGCGTGGCATTCGGCTCACTCAGCTGGAAGAGTTGCGGGTCGCCGGTGTTCGTCCCGCTTTACTGCTGCTGATGGTGGCGGTGGGTTTTGTACTGCTGATTGCGTGCACCAACGTTGCGAACCTGTTACTGGCACGCGCCACCGTACGTCAACGAGAGATAAGTATTCGCATTGCGCTCGGCGCAGGCCGTTTTCGTCTGATTCAGCAATTCCTAACTGAAGCTTTGCTGCTTTCATTTATTGGTGGCGCTCTCGGGGTCGCGCTGGCGTGGTTGAGCCTGGATCTGTTGGGCCAGTTAGCGTTTCCTTTCCTGCCTCGCTCTCAGGAAATCAGCATTGACGGCCGGGTGTTGCTGTTTACTTTGCTAATCTCGATCTTGACCAGTGTGATCTTTGGCCTGGTGCCTGCGCTGCAAGCCAGGCGCGGTGAGGTGCAGGACGCGCTGAAAGACTCTAGCAATACCGTATCAGCTGGCCTGGTGAGCAGTTGGTTGAGACAGATGCTGGTAGTCGTCGAAATTGCGGCGGCATTTGTGTTGTTGATTGGCGCCGGGTTGATGATCCGGAGTGTGATGCAGTTGCGACAGGTCGAGCCCGGTTTCAAACCGCAGAACCTGTTGACGGCGAAACTTTCTCTGCCGCGCGAGAAGTACACCGACGCAGATGCGACGATTCGTTTTTACAACCAGGTCCTTGCCCGGGTGAAGGATCTTCCCGGGGTTGAAGCGGCAGCGTTTGTTTCGCACTTGCCGGTTGAAGAACAAGGTTACAACGGCAACATCCAGGTGCTCGGTAAGACCTATCCTGCGAACGAGTCACCACAGGTCGAGTTTCGCACCGTGAGTCCTGATTTTCTTCAGGCTGCTGGCATTCCTTTGTTGCGCGGCCGCTTCTTCAGTGAGCAGGACCGCGATAAATCTCAACCGGTAACGGTGATCAACAATTCAATGGCCAGGCAGATCTGGCAAGGTGAAGATCCAATTGGCAAAGTGATTTCGGATCGCTCAAATGCGGTCGTTATCGGAGTTGTCGGCGATATCAAGAATTATGGTCTGCTACACAAGCCGGTGGCGGAAATGTACGTACCGTTAGCACAGAAGGAGTTCTGGCCGGACATGCGCTGGAACATGAGACTGATGGTGCGTTCGATAGCTGATGAGACAAACCTGGCTGCCGCGGTTCGTCGCGAAGTGCAGGCAGTTGATCCAGCGCAACCGCTCTATGCAGTGCAGTCAATGACAGTAACGATCGAGAATACGGTGCGCGATAAGAGTCTAAATATGACCTTGCTCGCAGTATTCGCCGGTATTTCGCTGCTGCTGGCGGTTATTGGTGTTTATGGAGTGATGAGTTATACCGTGGCTCAGCACACCAGGGAGATTGGCATCCGCATGGCATTGGGCGCAGCGCCGCGAACAATCCTCAAGTTGGTTATCGGGCGCGGTCTCTTTTTGATCACTTTGGGTGTTGCTATCGGCGTAGTGGCGTCGCTTGGGTTGACGCGATTTATCCATAACATGCTGTTTGGTGTTACGCCCACGGACCCGCTGACCTTTGTCCTGATCGTGTTGTTGCTCGCGCTCGTTGCGCTCCTTGCTTGTCTTATCCCCGCGCAACGCGCCATGAGAGTTGACCCGATTGTAGTGCTACGGTACGAATGAGACTTTATCAAAAAACCAGATACCACCGGCTTCAGCCGGTTGGTACTTCAATTTCAACCTAGTCAAGGGCTTGCCCGAGTGAAGGGAAGATACCACCGACTTCAGTCGGTTGGAGTTTCAACTTCTGCCATTTTTCTTTTGCCAAGAGGCCGAAATTGAATCTCCACCGACTGAAGTCGGTGGTATCTGGGAAGAGAGAATTCGGGGCTCTTGACTAGGTTTGAAATTGAAGTACCCCCGGCTGAAGCCGGTGGTATCGATTTCTTGTCAGAGTCTCTGCCGTTGGTGAGACTTCAGAGGTAGGGCAGATGCTAGCTATTTTCTGACCACTTGATGAATACTGGGCAGCGATCTTCCGGCGAGAC
>DATFRK010000778.1:0-5516 GCA_035263325.1 Pyrinomonadaceae bacterium
TAAGCCGGTCACCAAGAATCAACTTCCTGCTCGCATCCGTACGGTGGCAGTCCCAGCCTTCCAAATGGAGAGTCAGGCCCTGCGCTTCAAGATCGGATCGCGTTTCACCAACGCCGTCATGACTGAATTGGTCCATCGCGGTCGTGGCTTACGCGTCCAGGGCGAGCGTGAGGGAGCCGACGCGACCATCGAAGGCGTGATCCGCAGTTTCAACTTCGGCGGCGTCTTGCTTGACGATAAGGGCCGGGCCCGAATTTTTGAGGTGACCATAGTGGCGGCCGTCACCGTGCGAGATCAGACCGAGAATCGTGTGCTCTACGATAATCAAAACTTTGTCTTTCGCGGTGAGTACGAGTTTGCCAACGATCCCCGCAGCTTTTTCAATGAAGAGGATCCGGCAGTACTCAGGATGTCGCGCAGCTTCGCGGAAAGCATTGTTTCCACCTTGATCAACGCAGTCGAAATTCGAAAATGAAAACCCTTTCCCGAACCGACCTGGAACGTTCCCTGCGCGAGGGTGTCCAACCACTCTACCTGTTGCTGGGCACTGAAACTTACTTGCGCACCGTCGCAGCGCGAGAGATCACTGAAACGGCGCTCAAGGACACGTTGCTGCGTGAATTTAACGATTCAAGTTTCAGCCTGTTGAGCGACGCAACCCAGTCAGCAATTGCGGCCGCGGAGCAGTTGCCGATGATGTCGGAGCGCAGGGTTGTGCGAGTGCGCGACTTCGCCAAACTGCGCGAGGCAGATGAGGAGACCTTGATTCGGTATCTCGAAAGACCTTCTCCCTCGACGGTTTTGATCTTCATCGCAGACGAGCTCGACAAACGCAAGAAGGCCACCAAGGCCTTGCTGGAACGTTGTGTGGTCGTCGACTTTTCACCGCTCAGGGATGCGGAAGCAAAAGCCTGGGCCAAGTCACGTCTCAAGGAACTAAAGGTAAGTGCTGACGATCAGGTGCTAAGCGAACTGCTCAGACTTGTGGGAACAAATGTGCAGACGCTATTCAATGAACTGGATAAATTGGCGTCTGCCGCCCGCGACACGGGGCGGATCACTTTGGAAATGGTCGACGAGTTGATTGGTCGGTCTAGGGAACTATCGAACTTTGAACTGGCGGATCATCTGGTGGCTCGTAACCGTAAGCGCGCCCTGGAAACTCTGCATCGGCTGCTCGACGATGGGGCTGAGCCGGTTATGCTCGTTGGCTTGATCGCCAGCAATTATCACCGCCTGGCGCTAGGGAAACAGTTGTTGGCACGGGGATCGCGTGAGGAGGTGTTTCGTACGATCTCAATGCCGCCATTTAAGCGTGATGCCTTTCTCGCTACCTTGCAAAAGAGTGATGCGGCCAAGATCACTCGCGGCATCCAGCTTATTGCCAACGTGGACCGGGCCATCAAGACTTCGCAGGCAACACCCCGCTTGCAACTCGAGATGTTGGTCTGTGAGCTAGCCAGCTGATCAATCCCACCTCTTCAAATCAGGCTGCACAAACGTTTTGCGGGCGACTTCAGACGAGAGGCTTTCTTTGCTGTAGTACTGGTTGACGAGGTCAGCATTTCCAAGCTTGTCGAGCACATGGTTGCACTTGTCGACCAGGCTCGCTTGCTCAGGCAATTCCTTCATCACCTGGCGGACCATTTGCAGCCAAAAGATTGTAACTGTCTCGTTGTATTTGATCCGATCCACCTGGTGATGGTCTATAAACGTAAACAGGGATTGACGTAGACGTTCCAGCGCCTCATCCGGAGTCGAAGTTGCCAGGTAACGAACAGCCACCGTCAGGTGGTCGCGATGCTTGAAGTTGGTCTTGTCCGTACTGCAGGATTCGAATCCCGCCACAACTGCCTGAATTTCGCTTTCATGCTGGTAAACGCGGTTCATGAACTGTTCTCCATAAGAAAAGGCGAGGCGGACCGAACATCGATCCGCCTCGCCAAAATTTTGAAAAAATCTGCTGTTTTACTTGCCCGCGCTATTAGCGTGAATAGTCAACCTCGACTTGTAGCGCGCCGCTGCGTTCGCGTGCAGGACACCCTTTTGTACTGACTTATCGATTACCGAAATCGCCTCGGGCAGTATCTGATCGATCTGTTGTTTTTGTCCCGAGTCGAGCGCTGCGCGCAGCTTCTTGATATAGGTTCTGACCTTGGTGCGGTGTCCGCGATTAATCTGGCGCCGCTTCTCATTCTGGCGCACGCGCTTTTCCGCTGACTTATGATTTGGCATTCAATCTCTCCGAAAGCTAAAAAACCGGCCGAAACTTGTGTTTGAGGGCGCTTAGAGAGCCAACGGGCTCGAAGCGCAAGTGAGGGAGTATAGGTTTCGAGCCATCATGTGTCAAGGAGGGGGAGGCTGGTGGGCGTCTCTGACTCTGCGCTGCGCAGTGGCCAATGTCCCGTTCGTCGCTCCATGGGGAGGACGAGATTACGCAGAGAGTGAAACTTCGACCCTGCGGATTAGAAGAACTATTTGACACTCGTGGGAAGCCTGTAGTAGCGTCCAAATCGCAGTCTTATGCAAACCAACCTAACGCCCACCCAACCCACAGCACGCCCCAATTGTGTCCAGTTTTGCGAAGGAGAAAGTTAAGCGCAGTTGAAGAAGATTGAGCTTCCGCCAAGGGGACTGGAAACACTGTTTGGTGTTCATGATCAGAACATCAAGTACCTCGAATCTCTGCTCGACGTACGCATCGATGCGCGAGGCCAGGATGTCTCCATCGACGGTGATCCAGCCGATGTCGAAACCGCACAACGTATTCTCGAAGACTTTTCCGAGCTCTTCAAAGAGGGCCGCCATTTCACCGATAAGGAACTAAGGGAGGCTTTTGCCCAAATTGCCGAAGACCGCGCCTTCAGCCTGCGGGATTACTTCACTAAAGCGCGTTTCAACCCGGCCGGCAAGAAGCAGGTAGCACCGAAGTCCGTCAACCAACGAAAGTACATTCAGGCGATCCAGGACAAGGATGTAGTCTTCGGCATCGGCGTAGCCGGAACCGGCAAGACTTACCTGGCGGTAGCGATGGCCGTGCAGGCGCTGATGCAGAAGCAGGTTAACCGCATAGTCCTGGCGCGACCGGCAGTTGAGGCGGGGGAGAAACTGGGCTTCCTGCCTGGCGATCTGCAGGACAAGGTTGATCCGTATCTGCGCCCACTTTACGACGCCCTGTTTGACCTGATTGATTACGAACGGGTCACCCGACTCCTGGAAAAACGGGTGATCGAGGTGGCGCCGCTGGCCTTCATGCGTGGCCGCACACTCTCAGACGCCTTCATCATTCTCGACGAAGCCCAGAACACAACCAGTGAGCAGATGAAGATGTTTCTGACGCGCATTGGCTTTGGCTCAAAGGCGGTGATCACCGGTGATGTGACCCAGGTCGATTTGCCCACCGGCAAACGAAGCGGACTGATTGAAGCCGAGCGGATCCTCTCCGACGTTGAGGGCATTGAATTTGTATACTTCACCGACAAAGATGTGGTCCGACACAAGCTCGTGCAGATGATTATTAGAGCCTACGAAGAACAAGGTAAGAAGAGTCATATGTAGTGCGTGATGATCGAGGTCGTCAACCGTCAACGAAGTAAGCGAATAACCACTCGCAAGTGGACCACGCTGACGGCGAAAATGCTGGAAGCGATAGGTAAGCCAGAGTCGACCGTTACGATAGCGTTTGTTTCCGACGCCCGGATTCGTGAACTTAATCGCCGGTTCCGCGGCATCGACAAGGCGACCGATGTACTTTCTTTTCCTAACTCGGACTTCAGCGGTGCGGACGATAATCTCGGCGACATTGCGATTTCGTTGGCGCGGGCAGAAGTACAGGCGCGTGAGAACGACCTGGAGTTTGATCAGGAAATCGCCCAGTTGATTCTTCACGGCCTGCTGCACCTTTGCGGTTACGATCACGAAACGGACAACGGGGAAATGAACCGGTTGGAGCTTAAACTGCGCCGCCGGCTCAAGCTTTAGTTAGTGGTTGTTGGTTTTTATAGGACCTATTCGACCTATAGGACCTATTATGACCACTGACTACGCACTACTGACAACAAGCTTCGTTTCCATTACCATCAGCTAATCAATGGAACTTGAAATAGGATTTACGCTGCTCCTGCTGATCGTGCTCGCGGTACTGGCAACGGTTGACATGGCGTTCGGCCAGTTAAGCGATGTTGGTCTGCACCGGTTGATCGCGGAGAGCGAAGCACAGTCACGCGGCCGCTCTAAGACTTTTCTGCAGCAGGTGCTGGAAAATAGAGCCAAGTTCAGCTTCGCCCTTTCAGCCATGATCCAGATGTTGCTGGTGGTCGTGGCCGTCCTGATTACGTCGATCTCGCTGAACCTGTTTCCCGATCCCCGCCTGGTTTTGGTTGGCCTGATCGCCGGCTTGATTCTCGCCGGCGTCTTCCGCCAGCTCATTCCCCTTTTGATCTCAGCGCGCAATCCGGAAGCTACTCTTCATTTCCTCTTGCCCGCCATCCGCCCCTTCTTCCCGCTGATGACCTTTATCGCGGACCCGTTTCAGACGCTCTTCGACCGTTCGCGACGCAAGGACCAGGTAACGGAACATGAAGGCGAAGAAGTCGCAGAAGACGACAGTGTAGACTTGCAGGCACTCATCGACGTCGGCGAAGCCGAAGGTATTTTGGAAGAAGAAGAGGGCGAACTCATTCATTCGATCATTGAATTTGGCGACACGAGGGTCAGCGAAGTTATGACGCCTCGTCCGAACATCGTCGCCATACCTGATACAGCCACGATGCGTGAGGCCAGGGACCTGATGATCGAGTCGAAGTATTCTCGCATTCCCGTGTATCGCGAACAGATCGACAATGTCGAAGGCATCATCTACATGCGGGATTTGCTGCAAAGTTGGGCAGAGGGAAAAGAAAGCGAGAAGATTGGACCACTGATTCGTTCCGTTTATTTCGTACCTGAAACCAAGCCTGTCGCCGAACTGCTGAAGGAGATGCAGAAGGCTCACGTACAGTTAGCCATGGTCATTGATGAATACGGTGGCGTTTGCGGCCTGGTGACTGTGGAAGACATTCTCGAAGAGATCGTGGGCGAGATTGAAGACGAAGACATCGCCGGCGAAGAACTCGAAGAAATCAAAGAGGCTGAACCCGGTACGTATGAAGTCATTGGTTCTACGGAGATTGGTAAGATCGAACGTCTCTTCGATATGGAAATAGAGGCCGATGATTTCACTACGATCGCCGGCCTGGTGATCAACGAATCCGGCAAAGTGCCCTGCGTCGGTGAGCGTTTGACCTTTCGCGGTCTGGAAGTTGATGTGCTGGAAGCAGACGAGCGCCGGATCGCGCGCTTGCGGGTAAGCAAGGCAGAGGAAGAGAACGGTTCCGAAGTAGGTAGCGCAAGTTCGTGAACAACCCTCTCAAAATCTTGTCAAATATTGTCTCCGGCGGTCTGGAGCGTCACCTCACGTGTGGGGCGTGTGGCAAAGAGTTCACCTGTTGTGTATCGCTAAAAGGTTGCTGGTGTTC
>DATFRK010000779.1:0-4274 GCA_035263325.1 Pyrinomonadaceae bacterium
AGCCAGTTTCCTAAGATTTATCGGCATTTCAGTAAGCCACTGGCCTGGTTGCGTTTAGGGTCACAAACGCTTTTGTGAGGGCGGAAAAATAGACCGTACGATTTCTGCGAAGAGGCGATCCCGGTAGGAAAAACCCCTTCCAGAATCGCCTCCCCGAAGTCAAAGGGCAAGCCTATTTAGGTGCGAACCGACCCTTAGCCATTGTGTGAACATGACTGGGCTTCAATGACCCGGGTGAAGCATCCCGGGGTGCCTGGTTTGGCGGCGGCTTTAGTAACCGCATGGCCGCCGTTGTAGCAGTCATCTTCATCGGCCTCATCATGTCGTTGTCTTCGTGATCAAGAATGTGACAGTGCCAGACGTACCCTGGTCCGGCAGTTGGATCAAACGGGAAAGGATTTACTCCCGGACTGAGGTTCTCATTTTTCGAGTACTGAGGCGCAAAGCGAATCTGTACTCGAGTGACTTTGCCCGGTGGAGCGACGAACGTGTCCTTCCAGCCGCTCTCACGAGGTGAAGGCGGTTCCGAAGGACCAGTCAAGAAGTCATGCGTCGTACCCGTTGCCGGGTCAAACACCGGATCCTCCACATTAACTTTTATCGTGGGATGATTCAGCGGCAGCGTCGCTCCATTCAAGCTCTCCCAGTAAGCCTTGAAGCGATCGACATCAATATCCTGCCGATCCTCCAACAGAAACTCGACCAGGTGCACGTGTATGGGGTGCGCATCTTCCGAGAGGTTTTGAAAGTACCAGGCCTCGGTGGTGCCGACGTTTGGTGTTTCAGTGATGTCTGAATCAAAGTGCTGGCCGTCCAGCAGAACCGCCACCGGCTCGCCAACATCACTTTCTTGCTCGTTGAGGGTGAAGAGTTTCGGATTGCCGATCCCTTCGGTCTCCACGAACGTTGGGATGTCGATCAGTTTGGCTGGGAGTGCTCGAGGATGAACCGGAAATGTGTTCAGCACTTCAAAGCGCATGACTTGCCCGGTCGTGTTTGGATCATTCGGATCGCCGCCAGGAAAAGGTTGATTCGCGGTGTTCTGCAGAATGATTTTTGTTCCGGCGGGTAAATTGGAGAAGTCGATCAGGATGTCCATCCGCTCTGCCGGGGCGATGAGCGCCTCGGTCAAGGTCGTAGGTGCCGGCAAGTAGCTACCATCACCGCCGATTTGAATGAACGACATGCCGTTCGACAACTTCAGACTGTAGAAACGGGCGTTTGAGCCGTTGACTATGCGGAAGCGATATTGCCGTCGCTCCACTCTTAGATTGGGCCACACTTTACCGTTAACGAGAATCGTGTCGCCAAAGTATTCCGGATCCCAGTACGGATGAATGTCTGGATTATCACCGACCTGGGTAAAGTGAGTTGAGCCATCTGTATTGAAAGCACGATCCTGAATCATCAAAGGAATTTCAAACTTGCCGGAAGGCAACAGTGGAGCAATAGGATCGTTGCGATCTCGCAGCAGGTAGGTTCCCTCCAAGCCGGCCTCCACCAGTAGACGTGTCATACCCAATGTGTGGTCGTGGTACCAGAGCGTAGTGGCAAACTGTGAGTTGAAGTACTCGAAGGTGGAAGAGGTAAACGTCGGTCCTTTGATTCTTTCGTCCTGGGTAAACCAGGATTCAGGAAAACCATCAGAGGCCGAAGGCGTAACTCCTCCATGCAAGTGCGCCACCGTGGGAACCGGAGCTTGGAACTGCTGATAGCCCGGCGGAAAGGCCTTGAATGGGGGGATGGGAATTGGTGCGTTATTGACGTTGGCTCCCATGATCGTGGGATCGTTGGGAAAGATCAGATTGCCATCGATGTCATTGCGATAACGCACGAAGATGCGTTGATTGCGCACTGCCTCAAAGGTTGGTGCAGGAATGGTAAAGGCCGTGCGAACGTCCGGCGTTTGTCCGCTTTCAGCAAAGTTCACTAAGCCACCGTAGGCATAGGCCTTCGTGGAAGGAAAGCCGGGCGGTAACATTTGGGCTTGAATCGGTTTGGCAGTAACCACGTAAAGCGGAAGGTTTCTACCCGTTGTCGGGTCAAAGCGTGTCCCCACGGCCACGTGGACTGGGGGCTTGGTTAACTGATTTACCCACTTGGGAATTTTGTTGGGGTCCAGCGGAAACACACCGGCAATTCCGGTTGGTTCGAGGGCCCAGTTCTTCATGTGCATATGTTTGCGGTCGCGGTGCATTGTGTGTTGAGTTTGCGCCGTAACATGATTAGTAAACCGGTGCAGTCCCCACATTGAAGTGGTGACTGCAAAAGCAAATAGCAGCAGACTTAGAATCCTTACGCGAGTTTTCATCTTTTCACCTCCGTCGGGGAAGACCTGGTATGCACTTTCGTGCCAAAAAAGAATTCTCACAATTTGCGCCTGCAAATTGCGCCCTTTGGTGTGAAAGCCTCGAGCGTTGAAGATACGAGGGCCGGGACTGCCGGCTGTGGTCAAAAATTCGCGGCCTGGCGCGAGGAGGTTTAGTTCACGCGAAGCTTCGGGAATTTGACGGATCTATACCTCGCTGACAGACTGCCACCTACATCGCAGTTGCGACTAAGGCGCGTCTTATCCTTCAAGACGCGAGGGAAGCATCCGCTACAAGATCAACTTCGAGCTTGGGTGCTCGACGCCTTCTTGCAACGAATTGGTCTTCAGCCTGATCGATTTCAAGAATCGACTGCTTGGGTAATCAGTCGGGTTCTACTTTCGTCGGTCGGGCAGTTGTGAAGAAACTGCTGGGCGTAGGGAGCTAACAATAAACGAGGCGTTAGGGGGAAATTAGCCGGGCGCATATTACTCTCGTCGGCTGATGCGGTCAAACAAAATTTCGTAGATCGTAGATCGTAAATTGTAAATCGTGTTAGCCCGTAACCTAAAACCAAATAACGACTTACGATTCGCTATTTACTATCCACCATGTTAGCCCGCAACCTAAAATGATCACGATTCACGATTCGCAATTTACGATCTATTTCCACCAATCAAAGCCAAAGGTAACGCCGAGAAGATGTGAGTTGAAATTCTTTTCCACGTCATTTGAACTGCGAGTTTCATAGCGATAATTAAAGGCCATGCGCACGTCCGTACTAAGAGGTCGTTCATACACAGCATCAAACACCCAGCGCTGATCTTTCCTCGCCACGCGACTGCCGTCTACTTTAATTTGCCTCGCATAAAGCCGCGGTGCATAACGCAGTTCCAAGGTTAGCAGGTCACGCAAACTTCGGCGGACCGGGGTTGAGAACAATGCGCCGTAGGTCCAACGAACATAACGATCCTTGACACCGGCAGAACGATTCTTGTCGTAGCGATAACTGACTTCCCATCTTCGTTGTTGCGCCAGCCGGTGATCGAAACGCGCGCCAAAGTAAGGATCGACAGCATTCTTTTCGATGTCGGGCGCCGGATACCTCTTTACTCGATAGGCGCCATAGAATCGCAACCGATTAGCCGGATTGAACCGATATTGGAGCTGTTGCTCCAGCACGTACTCATTGTCGACGTCGCGATCTTCTGACGATCCTTTCAAAGAAACGACCCCGGTGGTCCGAGCTTGCCACTTACGTCCCAGGTACTTGCGATAGGCGAGTTCCAGGTTCTGACTTACTCGATCATAAATATCTGAGTTTGTATACCGGTGCAGGCCAACCTCATAGTCAGCTTCAAAGTTTGGCTTCTCCGGATTGTCGCGATAGTGCAAGCCCACGCTGGGTACAAAACCAAATGAATTCAAACTCGCCTGGTCGTGATCGAGGTTGCTGTCGTACACAGTACTCATGGTCAACGAGAGCCAGATCCTGCGCATTCGCACGGGCGTCTTTTCCGGCGCAAGAGCGGAAGCAGTTGCGGACTTTTTACCACTGGGTTGGGGACGATTGCTGGCAGTCGTTTGGCCGTGGGCCGCAACCGAACAGCCCAGCGTTAGCGCTAGAAAACAACTCTTGATCTTCATTTCTTCACTCCCGACGCGACCTCATACCCGGTGGTTGTGGCAGTGTTCGCTAGTTTGCCAGCTAGCTGGTCCATCAGATTGCAGTCAGCGTTGTCATGAGCGGCGAGTAGTTTGAGGAGCTCGCCACATGCTTGTAGTTCTTCGTGGTCCATCAAGGCGTGATGCAGCATCAGTCCTACCGGCTCTCCTGTCCCAATCAGGGCCGTCAGTTCTGCAGCTAACTCCGGAGCGCCCAAACGAATGCCCTTGCGGTTAGCAAACCAATCGATGCTGATCGGGAGTTCAAAAACAGAGCCAATGTTGCGCCGGGGCGCCGTA